>SXHE01000622.1 GCA_005773755.1 Planctomycetia bacterium | reverse complement strand
GGCGGCTGACGCCGCGCCGCTCACTTCGAGACGTGTCAGGCGACGCGGCGCAGGTAGGCCGACGGCCAGTGCGTGACGTGGTGCTCGATCTTCCCCTCGTTGAACAGGAACCCCGGCTCTTCGAGTGTGAACGCCGGGTTCGTGGCGGCGAACTCGCGCGAGGCCTCCGATGGGTTGTCCCACTCCCAGCCCGGCTTCGAGCCGGGCCGCCCGGCCACCTGGCTCATGATGCCGTCGGTGGCAACGAGGTACGACCCCGGCCCGACCAGCGGGGCGTAGGCTTCAAGTTCGGCGCGCACATGCGCCTTCGTGTGGCACGAGTCGAGCAGCACCAGCACGCGCTCGCCCGGCCGGATCAGGTTCCGCACCTTCGCGACTGTGGCCGGGTCGGTCGAGCTGCCCTCCACCAGCGCGATGTAGCTCGCCAGCGGGTGCGCCTCGATGGCCTCGCGATTGTGTTTGCGGATTTCGATGTCCACACCGACCACGCGCCCGCGGTCGGTGGCCTTGCACAGGCTGGCGTAGTAGATGAGCGAGCCACCGTGTGCGACGCCGGTTTCGACGATTACGTCCGGTTTGACGCGGTGAATGACTTCCTGAATGCGGATCATGTCTTCGGGCAGTTGGATGATCGGCCGGCCGAGCCAGGTGAAGCCGTAGGTGTACTTCTGGGTCCAGCCGACCGCGAGCCACTGCTCGCTGATGAGGCGGAACGCCGCGGCCGAGTCGAGCGGGTGCTCGCGCGGGCCGGTCGCGGTCTCTTCCGTGACCGTGCGGGCGTCGGTGTCGATGGTCAGGCGCATTTGGTCGCTCCTTCGCTTCCGGCCGCGCGCCACCACGCGACCGTTTGTTCCAGTCCACTGGTCAGGTCGATCTTGGGTGCCCAGCCGAGTTCGTCGCGCAGACGGGACACATCGGCGGCGAGCAGCGGCGGGTCCGCCATCGGGGTTTCGCGCGCGCCGAGTTTCACCAGCTCCGGGCGACCGCAGGCGTGGGCCACGCGGTCGATCACGTCGCGCACCGTGACCGGTTCGCCGCTGCCGACGTTCACGTTGCCCACGAGCGTGCTCCTCAGCAGCGCCACGAGTGCTCCGGCCGCATCGTCAACGTGCAGGAAGTCGCGCCGTTGCGTGCCCGCGGTACACAGGGCCGGCGCGCCGGCGAGCAGTGCGGTCGCGACCGAGGGCACCAGCCGGGCCGGGTGCTCGCGCGGGCCGTACATCCAGAACAGCCGCGCGTGCGCGGTGGGCACGTCGCGCAGACGGCCGAACCCGGTCGCCCACTTGCCCAGGGCGAGTTTGCACTCGCCATAGGGTGTGTGCGGGCGCGTGGGCGTGTCCGCTTCGCGGCACACCCCGGCGGCCGACCAGTCGTATTCGGCGCACGAGCCGACCGTGACCGCGCGCCGCCCGCTATTCTGCGCGAACGCGACCAGCAGCCGCTTCGACGCTTCGAGCCACTTCTGGTTGTCGGGTGCGGTCCAATACGTACCGGGTGTGGCGATCCAAGCGAGGTGCAGCAGGTACGTCGGGCGCACGGCCCGAATGAGCTTCGCGGGTGCGTCGTGATCGAGCAGGTCGCAGGTGTGGTGCGCGGCGCGCGACGGGCCGGGCGCGCGTGACGCGGTGTGAACCTCGAAGTGGTCGCGCGCGAGCCGGACGGCCGGTTCTCCGATGAAGCCCGTCGCACCGGTAATGAGCAGGCGTTTCATGTGGGCCAATCCGGGAACGCGAGGTCGCGCGGGGCGATCACGCGGCCCGCACACGCGGGCCACTCGATATCGAGCGCGGGGTCGTCCCACCGCACCCCGCACGCCGCTTCGGGCACGTACACCGACGACATCTGGTAGAACAGCTCCGTGCCCTCGACGAAGGTCTGGAAGCCGTGCGCGCAGCCGGCGGGAACGTACACCGCCCGTCGGTTCGCGGCAGTCAGTTCCACCCCTATCCACTTCTTGAACGTCGGCGAACCGACGCGCAAATCGGCCACCACGTCGAACGCCGCGCCCGCGGTGCAGCGCACCAGCTTCACTTCCTCGTGCGGCGCGGCCTGCCAGTGCATCCCGCGGAGCGTGCCCGCCTTCGCGTTGAACGACACGTTGCACTGCGCCCACGCCGTACACAGCCCGCGCGACGCGAACTCCTCCGCGCAGTACGTCCGCGCGAACAGCCCGCGCGCGTCGCCCTTCGGTTCCACCTCGATCACGAACACGCCCGGCAACTCGGTGGGGAGGAACAGCATCAGACGCCAGAGGACAGAGGAGAGAAGGATTGGCCGAGTTTGGTTCTTTCTGGCCTCGGATTTCTGTCCTTTGGTTTCTAAGCCACGCGGGGCAGCGGAACGGGCACGATGAACTTGCCTCCGCGGGCGCGGTACTCGGCCTGCTGCTTCAGAATCTCGTCGGCGAAGTTCCACGTCAGCAGCAGCGTGTAGTCGGGCATGTCGTCGAGCAACTTCTCCGGCGCGTGAATCTGGAGCCGCGTGCCGGGCGTGAACTTGCCCTGCTTCACGGTGCTGCGGTCCACGATGAAGTCGAGCGTGTCCGGGCCGATCTCGCAGAAGTTCAGTAGCGTGCTCCCCTTCGCGGAGGCACCGTAGGCGGCGATACGCTTGCCACTCGCCTTCAGTTGTGCGAGCAGCGCGCGCAGGCCGCGCTTGATCTCGGTCACGCGCTCCGCGAACGCCCGGTACGGCTCCAGCGTGCCGACGCCCCACGCCGCTTCTTCCGCGAGCAGCGCCGTGACACGGGTGCCGGCAACAGCGGAAGCGGAGGGCGAGGCGTACAGGCGGAGCGTGCCGCCGTGGATCGGCACGCGCTTCACGTCGCGGATGGTCAGCCCGTGCCGGCGGAAGCAAGCGTCCAGCGCGGTCAGAGAGAAGTAGCACAGGTGCTCGTGGTAGATCGTGTCGAACTCGCAGTGGTCGAGCATGTCCTTCACATAAGGGGCTTCGATCACAGCGACGCCGGTGGGCTTCAGTAGGGTACGGACGCCGGCTACGAAACCGTTCAGGTCGGGGACGTGCGCGAGCACGTTGTGCGCGTGAAACACGTCGGCGCGAAGTCCCTCGCTCACCAACTGCGAAGCGTACTCTTGCGTGAAGAACTCCGCGCGGGTCGGGATGTTGTGGCGCTCGACCGCGACGCGGGCGATGTTCCGTGCCGGCTCGATGCCGAGCACCGGCACCCCGGCCGCGGCGTAGTTCTTGAGCAGGTAGCCGTCGTTGCTCGCGGCCTCGACGACGAGGCTGTTCGCGCCCAGCTTCTCGCTGCCAACGAGCTCACCCGCGAGTTCGGCCGCGTGCTTCAGCATCGTGTCCGAGAACGACGAGAAGTACACGTAGTCGCGGAACAGATCGTCCGGCGGCACCTCGGCGGTGATCTGCACGAGCGCGCACCGCGGGCACACCGCGAGGTCGAGCGGGAACGTCGCCTCGGGCGCGGAGAGGTCGGTGGCGTCGCGCAGCGCGTTCGCCAGCGGTGTTTCGCCGAGCGAGAGCACGTTGGTCAGCGGAGCGGCTCCGCACGAGCGGCAAGCGGGGGTCACGTATGCTCCAGTTCGTTACTTGCGAAGCCGCGAGCGGCTTCAAGCGGCTTTCCGCGTCGCCAGGAAACTGCTGTACCAGGGGACCGTGCGGCGCAATCCTTCTTCAAGGGTGAACAGCGGTCGCCAGCCGAGGCGGTCGCGGGCCTTCGCCGCGCTCAGGCTCTGGTGCTTGATCTCGTGGCTCGCCTCGTTCCGCACGTCGGGCACCAACCGCGAACCCATCTGGTCGAGCAGCATTTGCACGAGGTCGAGGACCGTGACCTGCGTTTCGTTAGAGAAGTTGAACGCCTCGCCCCGCAGCGTCGGGTCGGCGGCGAGCTTCTCCGCGAGCATCAGGTACGCGGCGGCCCCGTCTTCGACGTAGAAGTAGTCACGGATGTGCGTGCCGTCGGAGCGGATCAGCGGGCGCTCGCCGCGCAGCACCGAGCGGATCGTACCCGGCACGATGCGGTTCCAGTTCAGGTCGCCCGCGCCGTAGAAGTTGCCGCACCGCGTGATCGCGACCGGCAGGCCGTAAGTCGTTGCGTAGCTCTGGGCGATCAGGTCCGCGCAAGACTTGCTCACGTCGTAGGGGTGCCGGCCCTGGAGCGGGGTGCTCTCGTCGTAGGGCAGCTTCTCCGCTTCGCCGTAGGCTTTGTCGGACGACGCGAGGACGATCTGCTTCACCTTCGGGCTGCGGCGGCACGCCTCGAGCAGCGCCCACGTCCCGGCGATGTTGCTCTCAAAGGTGGCGACCGGGTTGCGGTTCGCGACCGGCACGAGCGTCTGCGCCGCGAGGTGGATGACTGTGTCGATCTCGAACTCGCCGCACACGCGCTCGAGCAGCGCTTGATCGCACACGTCGCCGCGCACGACCTTCACCTGCTGCATCAGCCCGCCGCGGACGAACTCGCTCTCCGGCATCCAGTCCCGCACGAGACACACCACGTCGGCCTGCGCGCGGAGCAACCGTTTGACGACCCAGCCCCCCACGAGGCCGGTGCCGCCGGTTACGAGCGTCGGTCGGTCTTGCCAGAATCCGTTCATGCTTCCCTCGCGAGGCCGCAAGCGGCGTTAGGCGGAGGCGCGCCAGGGGGCGCGGCCCTCTTGCCAGAGCGCTTCCAACTGGCGCTTGTCGCGCAGCGTGTCCATGCACTGCCAGAACCGGTCGTGCTTGTACGCGGCCAGTTGGCCGTCGGCCACCAGTCGCGGGAGCACGTCGTTCTCGAAGCTCTCGTCGTCGCCGCCGATGTAGTCGAGCACCTTGGGTTCGAGCACGAAGAACCCGCCGTTGATCCACCCCTCGCCGGTCTGCGGCTTCTCGGTGAACGCGCGCACGAGCGGGCCGTCGAACTCCAGCCCGCCGAACCGGGCCGGGGGGCGCACCGCGGTCACGGTCGCCAGCTTGCCGGTTTCGCGGTGGTGCCGCAAGAGCGCCTGCACGTCCACGTCGCTCACCCCGTCGCCGTAGGTGAGCATGAACGGTTCGTCCTTCACCCACGGGGTCACGCGCTTCACGCGCCCGCCGGTGTTGGTGTTCAGCCCGGTGTCGATCAGGTGAACGGTCCAGTCCACGCCGCCCTGTTCGTGCTGGGTGATCTCGCCGCGCCCCAGGTTCACCGACAGGCTGCCGATGAGCTGCGAGTACTCGACGAAGAACCGCTTCACCACGTCGGCCTTGTAGCCGAGCGCGACGACGAACTCCGTGACCCAGTGGGCCGCGTAGTGGCTCATGATGTGCC
>SXHE01000056.1 GCA_005773755.1 Planctomycetia bacterium | reverse complement strand
GCCGGCGACGGGGCCGCCGGCCAACCCCAGCGCCGTCGCCAGCACGCCGAAGCCGATGGCGGCGGTGAGCGTGCCCTGGCGCGCCAGCCACCACCGCGCGACGTTCACCCCGACCGCGAGCGCCGCGGCCGTCGGACCCGCGGACGTTGGTGCCGGCTCGTCGCGGTCGGCGTGCCCGTACCGCGCGGGTGTGCGGGCGTGGGTGTCGTAGTCGTCGGGGTCGGCCCACGAGTCTTTGGGTTCGCCCCAGCGGTCGCGCTCCTCGTACTCGTCCTCGCGCCACCCGCCCGGGCGCGGCGCCGGGTGGTGTGTCGAGGTCCGGGTCGCGTTGACGAGCACGCGGTCGAGCAGGGCGGCGACGAGTACGTCGCGGACCGCGCCCCCAACAGCGCTGGCCAGTTCGGTTGCCAGTGCCGCGCGGACCTTGACCTTCAGTTCGGCGAGCGAGTCGGCCAACCGGTGAACCCGTTGTGTGACGAGAGCGGTCATCGCACACCTCCGGTGCCGAGGTTCAACTGCTTCAGGTTGGTGAGCACGTTCGCCAGCACCTTCTGCTCCTTCTTCGACGCCTTCAGCGCGGCGACCAACCGGGCGGCCTTCGTCGCGGCGTCGGCCAGCGCCGCGCGCAGTTCCTCGGCGGCGACCAGCGGGTCGGGCGCGTCGGGCGCGGGTGGATCGTGCCGGCCACCGGGCGCGGGGCCGTTCGTTTCGTGTGGTTTCACGGTCGTATTCCTTTTCGGGTTGGGGTTCGTGTTGGGGGTGGAGATCGGAACGATCATGTCGGGATTGGGCGTGCGGGGCTCGGGCGCCACGGTCAATTCCGGGTCGAGCAGCGCGGCGAGTACCGTCACGCCGTCGCCCTCGCCGACCAGGGACTTGTCGGGACTGATGCGCAGCGCGGTGCAGCCGAGCGCGAGGACGCGGGCCAGTGCCCGCCGGTCGAGAGCCACGTGCGCCGCCGGTCCCGTGACCGGCGATTGGGCCAAAAGAACCTCCTTCACCGCGCCGGTGTCGTCGCCGGCCCGGACCGCGAGTACCCCGTCGGCGCAAAGGGTGACCGGCCGGAGGTCGTGAGCTTGCCCTGGAAACCCCGGCAACTGTGGGAGCATCGCGGCCGCGTCGCCCCGGTCGAGCGCCACGGTCGTCGGCGCGTGCCGGGGGATCACCGCGGCCACGTCTGGAAACTTGCCGGCGGGCGCGACGGTGAGCCACACCGTCCAGTCGCCCGCGGACACGACCAGATGGGAAGCCGTGCGGCCGATCTGCACGTCGGTCTCGTCGCGCACCTCGGGCGATCCGAACAGTGGAACTGCGGGGATCAGGACGTCCCCGGCGAACGGGAACGTGAACCCGTCGAAGAGAACCGCGATCTTGCCGTCGGTGGCGATGATCCGACCCTTCGCGCCGAGCACCTGGACCCGGCTGAGCGCGAACCGCCCGTCCTCGCGACTGGACGTGCGCCCCGCCTCGTGCAGCGCGGCGAGCATCCGGGCAGCGACCGGCTTGGTCTCCGGGCGCGGGAGCGGGTCGTGCTGCTTGCCGGGCAGCACGAACGTTACCGGAACCGAGCCGGGGGCGCCGTCCCCGGCCCACCGCGCGATGCCTTCGAGTTGGTCCCCCATGTCGAACTCGACCGGCTCGTCGGAGTTGGCCGCGACGGCCTCCAGCGTGGTCATCGGTACGATCAGCACCTCGGCCCGACCCCGCGCGGAGGTAGCGCAGGCCAGTTCGAGCGTTGCTTCGGGGAACGTCGCGGTGAGCGTGACGCAACCGTTCGCCTGCCGGATCACGACGCACGGGGCCGGGCCGCGCGGGCGCCCGGAGGTGCACTTCGCGCACGCGGCGCGGAACCGCCGGGCGAGCCGGCGCGGGACCGCGAGCATGGGATCTCCTCGGATCGGGGTGGTACAGCCTTGAATTCAATCGACGCGCCAGCCGGCGCGCGTCAGTTCCTCCGCGGTGTAGAACGTCTCGTGCGGCAGCGCCAGGAACGCGGACAGGTCGGATGGCAGGAAAAACATGTTTGTGAAGTACACGGTCGTGCTGAGGCCGGTCAGCCCGGCGGCCCGCGCGTCGAACACGACGCCCAGTTCCTCGGCCCGGCCGGGGCGCCGGCGCACCAGGGGCAGAAAGGGCCACACCGGCCACAGCGCGGGCGCAGAGAGGATCAGCACCGTCCGGTCCCGCACGCACGCACAGCACTTCGCCATCGCAGTCTCCCGAAATGAAACGAAGGGAAACGACACGGGCCGGCCCACCGTGGACCGGCCCGGATACGGCACCGGGTTCGCGCTCACACGGCGGGCTCGGCGGACTCGCCCGCGATCTCGGCGACCTTCGCGCGCAGCGCGCGCTCGGCGTCGGCCACGGCCAGGTCGAGTCGCTCGCGCTCGCCGGAGAGGTACTCGGCGTAGGTTTGCAACTTGAACTTCGTGGTGCGGATCTTCTCGGCGGCGCGTTGGAGCGTGTCGGCCCGCGTGTCGGTCCCGAACTGCGCCACCGCGGCGCGGTGCTCGGCGACCACCGCCGCGAGTCCGTCGGCTACCGCCCGGGTCACAGAACGGTCGCCTTCCTCGGTGCCCGTCGGCACGGGGAACCGGAGCAGTCGCCCGCCCACGCGGTCGAGGAACTCCTGGATCTTGTCGGTGAAGCCGGCGTGTTGCTGTGGGACGAAGTAGCAGCCCCCACCCGGCCGGATACCGAACAAGTCCGCCTGCCGCTCGAACAACTTCTGCACCACCCTGGTCACG
>SXHE01000621.1 GCA_005773755.1 Planctomycetia bacterium | reverse complement strand
TTGATTCAGACGCACTACCCGCGCGAGCGGGCGCTGGGCATCGAGATCATGGAGCAGGAAGCCGGGGCCGACGCCTCGGGCGTGTTCGTGCCGTACTTCATGAAAGAGATCATCGACCAGATCAGCGTGAGCGCGCGGAAGAGCAAGTACGTCGATCAGTCGAGCGGGGTGAGCGCGCGGTTCAGTCTCGCGAACTACCGCACGATGATAGCGAGCGCCCGTCACCGCGGCGTGCGCTTGGGCGAATCGCCCGCCGTGCCGCGCATCTCCGACCTCGGCCACCTGCCCACGTCCTCGCTCGGTAAGCTCGAACTCGACCTGATGGGTTCGCACCAGATGGGCGAACGGCAGGTGCTGGAAGCGATCATCGCGGACGCGATCCGCACGGTGTTCGAGGAGTACGTCGAGGCCCACGGGTTGGACGAAATCGCCGACGTGTTCAGCAAGGGCGTGAAGATCGAAGTGGGCGACATGCTCCCTTCTGCCGAGTACGCCAAGCGCCTGAAGCGCGTGCCGAAGGCATGGGAGAAAGCCTTCGAGGTGAACGCGGCCGACAGCGACGCCGTGCGCGCGAGCTGCGTGGAGTTCGTCCTCGCCGGGCTGTATGCTGGAGACAGAATCAGCCGCGCCACCCGCCACGGTCGCATGACCTACGAGACGTGATATGCCACGGCGCGCGAAACCGGCGAACGCCGACAGCCCGTACCCGCCGGGGTGGGAGCCGTTTCTGGACGCGATCCGCGCCGACGTTGATGACGATACCCCGCGCCTCGTGTTCGCGGATTGGCTACAAGAGAACGGCGACGAGGAGCGGGCCGAACTGATTCGGCTCCAATGCGCTTCGGAGCGCGCACCTGCCGGGCACCCAGACAACGCCGAACGCCACCGCCGTATCGAGGTGTTGTTTCATGCGAACTGGGACCGGTGGACGCGCGGCTTACCGCACTGGGTGCGCCGAGACCGCTTCATCCACTCGTTCATACGCGGGTTCATCGCGGAAGTGAGCATGACTGCGGCTCGATTCGCTAAGGACGGCGAAGCCGTTACGCGATTGACGGCACTCAGCACGGTGAACTTCTCAAGAACGAATGTCGGTGTTTTTCGCTCACCGCTGTTGAAGCGCGTTGGCGGGTTGTACCTCGACTTTGTGGATTCGGCGCGGGTCGATGCGCTGGCGAGTAACCCGCACCTCTCGGCGCTACGGTACTTGTTCGTCGGAACCCAGAGTGACTCGGGCGGATCACGCTGGACACGCTCGGTTAACGGCGGCGCGCTCGACCGACTGTTCGCCAACCCGTCGCTCGTCGGGCTGCGGCAGTTTTTGTTGAAAGGTCCGCCGCACGGAGACGTGGTCGCGTCCGCGTTGGCCGCGGGACGGTTCACCGCACTCGAACAGCTCGAACTCAATCGGTCGCGACTATCGGCGGAAGGACTAAAGGCGGTCGTCCGTTCGGCATCGGCCGCTTCGCTCCGTGGCCTGTACGTCGCCGGGAATCTCATTGGCGACGACGGGATTCGCCACATGGTCGAAGCGCCGAATCTGGGTCGTATTCAATCGCTGAACTTAGTGAACTGCGGCCTGACTTCTGAATCCGTTCGGTTGCTCGCGGATTGGCCGGGGTTGCGAACTGTGCGGTCACTCCAACTAAGTCGCAACGGATTCCCGATCGAACACGCCGACCTGATTCGCAAAAGCCACTACGCGACCGCACTGCCAGAGAGCAGCTTGCGATGAGTACTGAAAGGCAAGATGTGATGAGTGAGCTACACGAAGCGCAGACGCCGGGCGGGATCGTTCACACGTACCAGCGGTACGACCCGGTCCACTTCCCCAGCCCCACCGCGCCGCCGCCGGATATGGTATCGCCGCTGATGAACCACATGCTCGCGTTCGGCGACACGAGCGAGTTCAGCGAAGAGGAGCTGGCGAACGCGATCCACATCGATGCTTCGCAGATCGCGGGGCTGGGGCCGAGCATTGATGCGCTCAAGCAGATGTTGCTCGAACGCAAGCGCAAGATCCTGGAGACCTACGAGACGAAGGCCGTTCAGAAGCTCGCGGCCAGCGCCTACCGCGACGCGGCGAAAGACGTCGGCCCGCCGGGCAAACTCCGCAAAGACTTCGAGCGCGCGGTGAAGGACGAACAGCTCGCGGACCTCGAAACGCTGTACTTCCGCGCCGGCGACGACAGCTCGCCGTTCGCGCGGGCGCTCGTGCCGCTTGTGGAGCGCCTCGGCGACAAGTATCAGGTGGACGAGTTGGCCGCGAAGTACGACTTCACCGGGCGCGAGCGCATGAGCGTTCCTACCGCGCTCGAGGTGAAGGAAGAGCTGGAGGCCATCGACAAGTTGCTGAAGGAGTTGGAGGAGGCGAAGAAGTCGCCGGCGCAGCTCGCGATCATCGACATGGAGGAGCTGCAGAAGTTCGCGGAACCGGGTGACATCGAGGCGCTGAAGGCGCTGCAGCAACAGGTCGAGGACTACATCAAGGAGCAGGCCGAGAAGCAGGGGCTAGAGGGCGACGGGGCCGGCAAGTACCGGCTCACGCCCAAGGCGCTGCGGCTGTTCCAGTCGAAGGTGCTGACGCAAATCTTCAGCGACATGCAGGCGTCGCGCACCGGGCGGCACCCGGACGCCGTGACCGGCGAAGGGGCTGTGGAGTCGCCGCGAACGAAGGAGTACGAGTTCGGCGACAGCGTCTCGCAGATGGACATTCCCGGCAGCATGGTCAACGCACTGTTGCGATCAGGGCCGGGCCTGCCCGTTCGCATGACGCCGGACGACATCCTCATTCACCGCACGCGCGTGAACCCGAAGGCCGCGACCTGTGTGCTGCTCGACATGAGCGGCTCCATGCGGTACGACGGCCAGTACGTAAACGTAAAGCGCATGGGCATCGCTCTCGACGGCCTGATCCGCCGCGAGTACCCCGGCGACTTCCTCCAGTTCATCGAGATGTACACGTTCGCCAAGCCGCGGCACCTGTCGGAAATCGCCGGGTTGATGCCGAAGCCGGTCACGATCTTCAACCCGGTCGTGCGCCTGAAGGCCGACATGAGCAACCCCGCGGTCAGCGAGTTCGCGGTACCGCACCACTTCACGAACATCCAGCACGCGCTCCAGACCGCGCGCCGGTTCCTCACGAACCAAGACACTCCGAACCGCCAAGTCGTGCTCATCACGGACGGCCTGCCGACGGCGCACTTCGAGGGCAGCACGGTGTTCATGCTGTACCCGCCGGACCCGCGCACCGAGGACGCGACCATGCGCGAGGCGCTGCTCTGCGCCCGCGACGGCATCACGATCAACATCTTCCTACTGTCGAACTGGAACCAGTCGCAAGAAGACGTGCAGTTCGCATACAAGATGGCGCGAGCGACGAAGGGCCGCGTCGTGTTCACCGCGGGCAAGGACTTGGACCGCTACGTCATCTGGGACTACATCAAGCGCCGGAAGCAGATCATCAGTTGACTCCTTATTGTGCCGCTTGCGGCTCATTGCTTCTGGCGCGACAGCTCCACTTCCTTCGCCAGCCCTTCCTTGTCGTTGAACTCGGCGACCGACACCGATTCGGCGTCGATGTGAACCTCGGCTGTGCGCGGGGCGTGCTCCGGGCCGAGAACGTCCACAACTGTGGGGTGAACCTGCGGCTTCTCCGGCGACACGAAGTAACCGTGAACCTCCAAGCCCTCCTTCACATACTCAGGGTACGCTATCAGGAGCGCGTGCAGCCGCCGCAGGCGGTAGTGGGGTACGGTCGCGTACATGTGGTGCGGCAGGTGGTAGTCCTGGCCGAACGGGAACACCGCGAACCGGATGAACGGGGCCACCAGGAACGTGCGCGTGTTGTTGATCCACCCGCGCCCGCCGTTGCCGTGCTGCACCAACTGCCGCAGGATCATGAAGAACGCGAACGAGGTGAACAGTGGCACCACCCACAGTAGGAAGAAGTACGGCACCGCGAGCACACCAGTTACCTTCGTGACAGCGGCCAGCACCGTGAACAGCAGCGAGATGTAGCCGACGCGCAGCGGCGAGGTGTAGCGGGCGTGGATCACCGGCCGCAGCTTGCTCTGCTGGTACTGGTGATCCGACAGCATCAGGAAGCCCACGGTCGCCACGAGCCACAGCACACCGACCGCGGCCGGCATCAGCCACCAGTCGTCCGTTGTGTAGAATAGGGTCGCGAGTGTCGCGACTACGCTGAGCAAGTAGAGCACGCCCAGGCGAACGGCCCCCTTCGCCGGCTTCACGTCCTTCAGCGCATAGGGGTTCATCTCGTTGCCGGTCGCGTTGTACTGGGCCCGGATGCGCATGAACCGGATCAGGCGGAACGGCGACAGTTGCCGAACCAGCGCGCGCAGCACCGCGGGCCGCGGCAGCGGGAAGCCGAGCCAGTGACCGCTGCTCTTCAGTTGCGAAACGTCGGGGTCGCGGTCCGGGTCGTTGACGAACTGGTGGTGCGCGAGGTGCTGGAGCCGGTACAGGTAGATGCTCGCGAACAGCGGGAACATCGTGAGCAGGTCGGAAGCCAGTTCGTGCAGGTGGCGGTTGCGGAACAGGATGTAGTGCGAGCCTTCGTGCGCCAGCCCACTCAGTTGGTGCTGGCCCGCGCCGACCAGCACAATCGCCAGCAGCGCGACGGGCACGTTCAGCGCCCACGGCAGACCCCACGCCTCGCGGTTCTCGAAGAACGCGACCGCCCCGCCGACGACCAACACGAGGTACACGTAGGTGCGGAAGACGTACCACCAGTTGGTGACGTTGTCCGTGCGACGCAGCGCCTGGAGTGCGACCTTCAGGTCCGGGTCGGAAAGCGTTTTCGTTGTAGTCATGTCGTTTAGCCGCGACCCGAAGGGGAGCGTTGTTGCGCGTACAGCTTCTTCACCTTGCGTGCGATCAGCCAGTTGGTGAGCCGCGGGAACCAGCGGTTGAACCACAGCAGCCGGCGGGCCTCGCTCCCGCACACGGTCTCGGTGCGGTTCCGGCGGATCGCGTCGGCGATCTTCGCCGCCAGGTATGCAGGGGTCATGCCGTCCGCGAACTGCAAGTCCGCTTTGCCGTCCGTGCGGAGCCAGTTGTTCTGGAACCCGCTGTCCGTCATGCCGGGCACGATGGTCAGCACGTCCACGTCGAACCGGGCGAACTCGCCGCGCCACGCTTCCGACATGCCCACCAGCGCGAACTTGCTGGCCGAGTACTCCGGCCACGCGGGCATCCCCTTCCGCCCGCACATCGACGTGACGTTGACCACCGCCGGCGCGGTGCCGTTCGTGAGGTGCGGGATCGCCAGCCGCGTCAGCTCGATGGGGGCGAAGAAGTTCACCTCCATCACGGTGCGGCAGATCGCCTCGGTCGAGTCGGCAAAGTGGCCCCAACTGCCCACACCCGCGTTGTTGATGAGCAGGTCGAGGCCCCCGAATGCGGACACCGTGGCGTCAACGAGCCGCCGCCGGTCGTCGGGTTTGGTCACGTCCGTAGGGACGGCGATCACATCGCCCTTCAACTCGACCGCGAGTGCGTTGAGCTTCTCGGCGCTACGGGCCGCGAGCGCGACCCGTGCGCCCGCCTTGACGAGTTCTGCAGCGACCGCCCGGCCGATGCCGCCGCTGGCCCCGGTGAGAATCGCCCGCTTGCCGGTCAGGTCGCGCGCCATGGGAACCTCTCATGTGGTACTCCCAGTCTACCTAACCGGCGCTCGTGGAACCGCTTGCGGCCACCGAGTTCCCTCCTTCCGGACAACCTCGCGCCCGTCCAGACTGTGTGGCCGCTACAAACGGACCCGCCAATCCCGCACTCGCGCGGGTTCTCATTGATTCTGGCCATTCTGCCCACCCCATTTCTGAGGAACCTAACTCGGCCAGAACTTCTGACGAACCAGAACCTCTGACGTACCAGAACCTCTGACGAACCGGAACCTCTGACGAACCGGAACCTCTGACGAACCGGAACCACTCAATCCGATCAGAACGTCGCGGCCCGGAAGTGGGCTTCCAACTCCTTGTGCGCGCGTGTTACGATCTCCCACTTCCTTTCGCGCACTTGCGGCTTGCGGCTAACTCGGGCCTGCTCCACCAGGGATGGTGTCATGCGCTGGCTGCTGATCGGCTACATGTTCCTGTTCATCGACCGCCCGTTTGAGGTGTGGCCGTGGCTCGGCGACCTGCACATCGAGCGCGTGTACATGCTCTGCACGCTGGCGGTGTGGGTCGTGTACCCGAACAAGCGGTTCCTGCCGAACGTGCAGCACGCCGCGTACTTTGCCTTCGGGTGCGCGGTGCTGCTCGCGTGGGCCGTGAGTCCGTGGTCCGCGCACGGACAACCCGTAGTTGAGGACTGGCTCAAGATCGTCGTCTTCTACGTACTGCTCGTCACCTGCGTTCACGACGAAGAGGGCTTGAAGCAGCTCGCCGTCGGGTTCCTCGCGGTGATGAGCCTGTACCTGCTGCACTCGTTCCGCGAGTACCTCGCCGGGCGGCACACCTACCGAATGGGCATCGCGCGCATGATCGGCGTCGATACCACGCTCGGCGACCCGAACAGCTTCGGGGCCAGCATCGTCTTCGCGCTGCCAATTGTAATGGCATTGTGGAAGGCGGGCATCGGCGGGAAGTTGGGCCAGTGGCTCCTGGTCGGCTACGTCGGGCTGTCGTCGCTGTGCGTCCTGCTGACCGGTTCGCGGTCGTCGCTGCTCGGCCTGCTCGTGTGGTTCCTCATCATCATCTGGGGCACGCGGTATCGGTTCACGGCACTCGTCGCGTTCGCGGTGGCGGCCCCGATCGCGTTCATCGCACTGCCGGAATCGCTGCAAACGCGGTTCGAGACGATTGTGAACCCGGAGGTGCGCACCAAGAGCGACACGGAATCCGGCGAGGGCCGCTGGCACGGTCTCGTCATGGGCCTGGAGCAGTGGGGCAACTACCCGCTCACCGGGATCGGGCCGGGCGCGTGGCGGCCGGCCAACAACACCAAGATCGAGTCGCACAACCTGTACGGCCAGCTCGTCGGCGAAACGGGCACGCTCGGCCTGCTCGCCTTCACCGCCCTGCTCTGCTGCTTCTGGATGAACCTGCGCGCGATCAAGCGCGTGCGGCGCGACGCCCCCGCGTGGCACAACGACCTCATCTTCACGCTCCCCTCGGCCATCGGGGTCGCGCTGTTCTTGCTCCTCTTTATGGGGAACTTCGGGCACAACCTGTTCCGGTTCACCTGGCTCTGGTACGGCGGGTTCCTCATCATCGCGCGACACTGCGTCGCGCGCCGCGTGGCGAACTGGGAGCCGGAACCGGAACCCGAGTACGAAGAGGCCGAGCTGCCGCCGGGGTGGGTGGCGCACGGACCGCACTAGATGAAGGGGTGAAGGGGTATGAGGGTGAAGGGGTGAGAAGACAAAGGCAGTCGCGCCTGTCTTCCTCACCCTTTCACCCTCATACCCCTTCACCCCTTCAATTCCGAACCCCTTCATCTTGAAACGGCCGCTTGCTTCGGACAGGCAGTTCCGGCAGAATAGGGGAGTTCGTGCCCGGCTGCCCGGCCGTGGTGCGCATCTGGAGGCGACCTCTCATGTCCGCCGGCCGCCGCGGTTTGTTGCTCTCGGTCGCGTTCTTCGCTATCGCCGTGTGGCTGTTGCCGCAGCCGCGGGCCAGCGCGCAGCCCGTTCAGCGCCCGGCCGATCCCAGAGCGGGCAGGCACACCATCTGGAACAGCGAACTGCGCCCCGACCAGATTCGCGACCTACTCGGCAAGTTCGGTCAGGGCGGCGACAAGAACGACCCGTTCGAGGAGCTGCTGCGCAAGGCCATTCGCGACAAGAACCCGGACGTGCCGCAGGAGCAGATCGACGCCGCCACCAAGCGGTTCATGAACGACAAGGAGTTCCGCGACCGCGTCATGGACCTCGCGCAGCGGATGAAGAACCAGGACGGCGGGTTCAAGAACGACGGCCGGCAGTTCACCCGCGACGACCTCGATAAGCTCGTGAAGATCGCGCCGAACAATGGGGGCGACGGCGACCCGTTCAAGCTGCCCAAGTTCGATCCGAACAACCAGCTCCCGCCGTTCGACCCGCGGAACCCGCAGTTCGACCCGCAGCGGTTCCCGAAGATCGACCCGGCGAACCCGCCCAAGTTCGACCCGAAGACCAAGTTCCCGATCGACGACATGGGCCGGCCGTTCGACCCGCGCGACGGGATGCTGATCGATCCGAAGGATCCGCCGAAGATCGAACCGCCGCCCCCGCCGAAGATCGAGCCTCCCAAGTTCGATCCGATGAACCCGCCGAAGCTCGACCCGCTCCAGCCGCCCAAGATCGACCCGAAGACCGGGCAACCGGTCGAGGGGCCGAACAACGACGGCAACCGCCGGTTCGACCCGGACAACCCGCTCGGCCAAAACAACGACACGCCGGAGAAGATGGCCAAGACGAAAGCGGTCGAGGCCGCGACCGCGCTGTGGGAAAAGAACATCGGCCCGCTCGACGAGTCGCCCGCGGTGCGCCGCGCGATCATTGACCTCGTGTCCGACAACGAGGCGATGGAGGCGCTCACCGACTCGAAGGGCCGGAACATCTTCGAGATGTTCGACAACAACGGGGACGGCGACGGGTTCGGCAAGTTCTTCGACGGCGGCGGGGGCGAGGGGTGGGACTGGCCCAAGTTCGAGTTCAACTGGGGCCGGGACCGCAACGCCAACATCGACTTCGGCGAGCGCCGGACCCGCGACCGCGACTGGGGCCGCGACACGTCGTCGCGCTCGCGCAGTAGCTCCTCGTCGATGGACGGCCTCGGCTCGTTCAAGCTCGGCGAAATGCAGGTGCCGTGGCTGCTGATGCTGATCCTGCTCGCGCTGATCGTCGCGACCGTGGTGTGGTGGAAGTGGGGCGACATCCTGAAGCCGCGGGCCGCGAGTGCCGGGGCCGCCGGGCCGATGCCCTGGCCCATCGACCCGCGCGAGATCAACACCCGCGAAGACGTCGTACGCGCGTTCGAGTTCCTGAGCGTCTTGATCTGCGGGCCGGACGCGAAGACGTGGACCCACTCGACCATCGCCGACGAGCTGTCGGCCCTGGTGCGGACCCACGGCGAGACGGCGGTGAAGCTGGCCCGGCTGTACGAACTGGCCCGCTACGCGCCGCTGGACGAGCCGCTGACGCGGGCGGAACTGATGGAAGCCCGGCGGCTTGTGTGCGACCTCGCGGGGATGGACGGAGCATGAGACGCGCCAGCCGAACACTCGCCGTCGTCGTGTTCGTCGCCGCGGTCGCCGGCCTGATGGCCGCGCCGGACGCCCGCGCACAGCCGAACCGGAGAAACGACTTCGACCCCGCCCCACAGCCGGTGTTCATTCCCGGCGGCGGCACCGAACTGCTTCGCGCCTTCCTCGACAAGGAGGGCATCGAGCCGGTCCGCGGCAATAACATCTGGGCCGGCGAAGACCTCATCGTCATCGTCATCGGCAGCACGTCACCGCAGAATTGGAACCAGAAGCCGCTGGACTGGGTGCACAACGCGGTCAGCGCTGGCGGGGCCGCGCTGATCGCCACCGACCAGTGGTGCAACCTGCACCAGGCGGGGCAGAACCCAAACATCAACAACCCCATTGCCTCGATCAGTGGGAACAGCGTCACCGCAGACATCCGCGACTGCTACCAGCCGCCGAGGCGGTTACAGGAGATGAACACTACGCCGTTGGCGGTGCCGGTCTCGCCCGACGAACTGCGCATCGGCGCCAAGCCGGGCCGCGTGTGGGCGCTGTTCCGCGGACTGAACAAGCTTGCCACCAACCAGCCCAGCTACTTCGAGAACCTGAACGAGTTCCGCGGCGAGTACCAGTACCCGCTGGCCCGGCTTCCGAAGTCGGCACTTATCAACGGCTGGCAGCAACCGAACAAGCAACTCCTCTTCGCGGTCGGCGGCGACGGCGAGCCGCGCTGGGGCGGGCGACCCGGACACTCGTTCCTCGCGGTCGCCGATTCGAGCGTCTACATCAACCAGATGGTCATGGAGCCGGGCACGGACAACCTCGAGTTCACGCTCCGCACTATCGAGTACCTTCAGGGCCCGGACAAGAAGCGGAAGCGGTGCCTGTTCTTCGAGAACGGGAAGGTGATCGACAAGTTCGACGGGCTGCGCAACGCATTCGCCAAGCCCCGGCCCCCGATCCCGCCGGAGCAGGTGCCCAACCTCGGCCCGCTGTTCGGCAAGAACCAGGACAAGCTCATCAAGTTCCTCGACGAGAAGGCGGACGAGTTGCAACAGAAGGACTTCCTGCACAACGTCGCGGTCGGGCCGAAGGGTTCGAGCCGCGAGCGCCGCAACTACGGCGACTGGATCGAAGTGGCGCTGGTGCTGTGCGCGATCCTGGTGACGGCGTTCCTGCTGCGCCGCAGCATGTCCGCGCGGCAGCCGCTGGACGTGCCGCCCGCGCCGAACGCCGGGGCCGGGGTCGCGAGCACCGGGCCGCCGGGGGTGTTCGACCGCCGGCAGAAGGAACTGGTCCGGCGCAACAACCTGTACGAGCCGGTGCGCAACCTGATGCGCGAGTTCTTCGCCGCGACCGGCGCGCCGCCGAACCCCGGCCCGAAGATCCCGCGCCTGGTCATCGACCGCTCGATCCACAAACCGGACTCGCTGCGGCAGGCGATCCGCGACATGTGGCGCATCGCGTTCGGCCCGCCGATGCACATCAGCGCGCAGCGCTGGTTCGAGCTGGAACCGTACTTCGAGCGCCTGCGCAAGGCCCACGACGACGGCAAATGGCGGTTCGAAACCGGCGAATAACCGAACACGATACGCGACGAACACCACCGACCGACACCGACGGGAGCACGGCATGAGTTTGGCTTCGACATCGACCCCCGGCGCGATGGCCCCGCCCGCCGACCCCCGCGCCGCGGCGCACGAACTCGCCCAGGAAGCGAAACAGCTCAGTCAGAAGGTGACGGCCGAGATCGCCCGCGTCGTGGTCGGCGCGGAAGACGTCACGCGCCAGTTGCTCATCGCGCTGTTGGCCGGGGGGCACGTCCTTCTGGAAGGCGTGCCGGGCGTCGCCAAGACGACCCTATCGAAGGTGTTCTCGCGGCTGCTGGGGTGCCAGTACCAGCGCGTCCAGTTCACCCCCGACTTGCTGCCGTCCGACGTGACCGGCACGTCCATCTTCGACCGCAACAAGAACGACTTCGTGCTCCGCAAGGGGCCGATCTTCACGCAGGTGCTGCTCGCGGACGAGATCAACCGCGCGCCCGCGAAGACCCAGGCGGCCCTGCTCGAGGTGATGCAGGAGCGCCGCGTGACGATCGAGGGCGAGGCCTTCGCCACGGATCGCCCGTTCATGGTGCTGGCCACCCAGAACCCGCTGGACCAGGACGGCACCTATCCGCTG
>SXHE01000620.1 GCA_005773755.1 Planctomycetia bacterium | reverse complement strand
CTGGCCGGGGAACGTCCGGGAGCTGAAGAACGTGATCGAGCGGGCCGTCGCACTCGGCTCCGGCCCGCACCTCGACGCCGCGGACATCTGGCTCTCCGAACTGGACCTCGGCGCGCCGGGCCTGGGCGCGTCGGTCGCGCACGTCTACAAGCCGGAAACGCTGGACGACCTGGAAAAGCGCCACATCCTCGACACGCTCAAGCATACCGACTGGAACAAGTCGAAGGCCGCCGCGATCCTCAACATCGAGCGCTCGACGCTCGACCGGAAGATCGAGCGCTACGGCTTGGTGAAGTGACCCCTACGCGCCGCGCAGCCGCTCCACGAACTTCTGCAAGTCGCTTGGTAGCGGCATCGACCAATGGAGTTCCGCGCTGTTCGCGGGGTGGGCGAAGCCGAGTTCGGTCGCGTGGAGCGCGAGTCGCGGGGCCTCGCTCTTATCGTCGAATGCATCGGCGTTGAACCGCTTCGTGTACACCTTGTCGCCGCACACCGGGTGGCCGGCTTCCGAGAGGTGAATGCGAATCTGGTGCGTACGGCCGGTTTCGAGCCGGCACGAGAGCAGCGTGTAGCCCTTCAACTTCTCCTCGACCGCGATGTGCGTGACCGCGACCTTGCCGACATCGGGCAGTTTCGTGCTGCCCCGCCGCCCGTCGCCGCGGTCTTCCACCAGGTTCGAGCGGATCGTCTGCGCGCTCAACTGGCCGGGCACGACAGTCAGGTAGCGGCGGATCACTGTGTGCTTGCGGAACTGCATCCCCAGCTCGCGCTCGGCCAGTACGGAGCGCGCGAACACGACAAGGCCGCTCGTCTCCTTGTCGAGTCTGTGAACGATGCGGAGCCGCGGGATGTCGCGCGCGAGGCGGTTCAACTGGTGCGCGACGGCCCATTGCGTTAGGTCTTCGAGCGTGGGATCGAGTTCGCGGCGCTCCTCGGACCATTCCAATTCGGCCGGGTGCCGCACCGTGTTCACGCCGCTCGGTTTCTCGACCACGACGACATGTTCATCCAGGTGCCGGACGACGAGCCGCTCCGGGTGGGCGGTGCGCGGCAGCGGCTTGGGGTGCTCGAGCAGCGCAACGAGTTCGTTTTCCTTGAGCCGGCGGGCTTCGTCGGAGCAGATCGCATCGCCGATCTGAACGCGCCGCGCGGCCACGAGTTTGCGCACCTCGCCCCACGACGGCCCACCGAGCCGTGACCGCAGCACCTTCGCGAGCGTGAACCCGACCTCTTGGGGAGTAACAGTGAACGGTTGGAGCGCGAGCGTCATCGCTATTCCTTTGCCCCTTCTTCCTCGTCGTCCGCCTCGGTCCCGAAGTCCACGTCGGACCAGTCCTCGTCGGGGTCGGGAATGTCCATGTAGCCGCTACAGTGCGGGCACACCTCGGTCGTGCCCATCGCCTTTGCCGGCCACGTCGACGGCTTGCCACAATCCTCGCAGGTCGCGGTCACGTCGCCGGTGCGCGCGGCCCGCTTCTCGACCGACGCACGCACGGCAGCCATCTTCTCGGCCATCGCGAGCAGGTCGCGGGCTTCATCGACCTTCTTCGGCTCGGTCACGAGGATCGGGTATTCCTCCACCTCCGGTGCCTCGCTCATGCCCGTGAGCGCGGAAATGGGGGCCGGCGGCAGTTGCTCGATCTCCGCCGGGATGCCGTTCGCGGCAAGCAGTTGCACCACCGCATCGGCGAGCCGCGCGCTGTCGGCGACGAACACTGTTCGTGGGTCTCGTTCGGCCATCGGGAGCGTCTCCGTGGGTATCAATTCGGTTTCGGGCCGCGACCGGGCTTCTTGCGCCGGGCCTGCGACTTGCGACCCGGCCGGTAGCCGGCGCGTTGTACCAGCGGCGGGGACGGGCGCTCGCCCGCGGGTTCGCCGGCCGCGGGGTTCGCGACCGAGTGATAGTGATCGCCGCGCGTCGCGGTGTTAGCGTGCTTCCGCCGTGCTTCGAGTGCTTCCTTCGGCGGGTTCGCGGCGATCAGCCCGTCGCACCCGCCGATCAGGTCAGCGCGCCCGGCCTTGATGAGCGCCTCGCGCACCTCGAAGTAATTCTCCGGCTTGAAGAACTGCATCAGGGCGCGCTGCATCTTTCGGTCGTTCAGGTTCTTCGCGGTGTGGACCGGCTTCTTGGTGAACGGGTCGATGCCGGTGTAATACATGCACGTCGCGATGTCGAACGGAATTTGACTTTGCATGAAGTCCGATACAATACTCCCCGCCCCTTGGAGTTCAGTCATGATTCCCCGCCATTCCAAGAGCACGGAGGCTCAAGTGTCACGCGCGTTCTCCTACATACGGTTCTCGTCCAAGAAGCAGCAGAAGGGCGAGTCCTTCCGGCGCCAGGCCGAGTTCGCCGTCGAAGTCTGCCGCGAGAACGGCTGGGTGCTCGACGAATCGCTTACCCTGAACGACCTCGGCGTGTCGGCCTTCCGGGGCGCCAACGCGAAGGTCGGCGCCCTCGGCGAGTTCCTTGAAGCCATCCGCATCGGCCGGGTGCTGCGGGGTTCCGTCCTCATCATCGAAAGCATCGACCGCCTCAGCCGGAACAAGGTCGGCGAAGCGCTGCAACTCTTCATCTCCATACTAAACAGCGGGGTCTCGATAGTCACCCGCGAACCCCGCCGAACCTACTCGCAGGACAGCATCAACGACATCGCGGCCCTGCTGGAGCCGCTCATCTACATGAGCCGGGCCCACGAGGAATCGGCCACCAAGTCTTTCCGGTTGAAAGATGCGTGGGCGAGGAAGAAGGAACGCGCCGTCGGCGGGCTGCCGATGACCAAAATGGCCCCCCGCTGGCTGGAGTTGACAGAGCGGGGATTCCGGCCGATCCCCGAACGTGTGGAGACGGTCCGTGAGATTTTCCGGCTGAGCGCGGAGGGCTTGGGCGTGAATCGCATCCTCCAGCACCTCGTTGCCAACCCGAAGAAGTACCCACCGTTCGGCGACTCGGGTCGGTGGCGGGATTCCTACGTCCTACAAATCTTGTCCAACCGGGCGGTCTACGGCGAGTTCCAACCTCAACGGCGGGAAGAAGGCAACAAGCGAGTCGATTGCGGCGAGCCGATCAAGAACTACTTTCCGCCGGTCGTCACCGAGGAGCAGTTCTTTCAGGTGCAGGCCGGGATGAAGGCGAGGTTCCGCGTGCTCGGAAGGCCCGGCCAGTTCGAGACGAACCTGTTCACGGGGATCGTCCATTGCGCCGAGACCCGCACCACGATGTCGGTCCACACCTTCCGCCAGTCCACGACGCCCGGCGGGGAACCCCGGCCGTACCGTTACCTCACCTCCGGCGCCACCGCCAACGGCTCGACGCGAAGGGGTAAGGGGTTGTCCTTTCCTTACCCGCCGTTCGAGCAGGCTCTCCTGCACGCCCTTTCGGAACTGAAACCCGGCGACGTGCTCGGCGTGGAACACGGAGGCGACGAGCGCGAAACCGAGATCGCCGACCTGAGCGGCAAGTTGGTGGTAATGGACCACCGCATCCAAGACGCCGAGTTGAAGGCGGCGGACCCGGACGAGGAATCGCCGGAGACCTACGTCGGGCTGCTGAAGACGCTGCACAGGTCGAAGAAGGAGGCTGTACGGCGGCTGGAAGAGTTGAAGGCGGATGCGGCGAGTTGCAAGGCGGTCAACCTCGGGGAGGTTCAGTCGCTGCTCGGCCTGCTGAACTGTCAAGGGGATGAGCTTCGGGATGTCCGGCGGAAGCTGAAGTCGAAGATCCGCAGCGTGGTGAGCGAAATCTGGGTTCACATTACCCGCGTGAGCCACATGCAGCGGGTCGCCCAGGTCCAGATCCACCTTCGCAACGGGACGGTCAAGAAGATTGCGATCCAACACACGTCGGGCTTGAGGGCCAAGTCTCGCAAGTCAACATGAGACAGGTCGGGGAAGGGTGGCCCACGTTCAGCAATTCTTCCGGCGCGCCGGCCGGAGGACATCACCGTCCAAGGCGCCTGTCGTCAGGCGCGCCGGAGGGTCGAACCCTGCGTCGCCGGAACCAACTCTCGCAAGTCGACTTGCGAGTAGTTCGTGAAGGGAGCCAAGGGCATCGTGGGCGGGGTTCCACGGGGGATGTAGCAGACCACCCCGGCGGTTCCTGTTCGCCGCTCTGCTTCCCGAGCCTCTTGTGCGCATAACTCGTATGCTCGGTCCGGTCGTCGGAACTGGCGCGCGGCCGACCACAGGCCGACCCACTCCTCCCCGCTCCAGCACCGCCCGTCCGCCGCGCATACCACGAAGCAGTCGCCAGCCCACAAGTCAGTCATCGCCGTCGTGCCCGCCCCCACACCGAGCCAGGTGCTCGGTTGGTGGTGAGCGGATTTTCTCGCCCGGCGGTCGCCCCCCGGTCCCCTCACGCGACCCTCGGGAAATTGCGCCACGGAGGGGGAACAGGTACCCGCGGTGAGAAAAATTGGGGAAAAATGCACGCGCCGAACTGTAAGCGTTCGAAGCGCTTGCACCACGTGATAGCTCGTGTGTGCTGTTCCTGCCCTTTACACGACGGGGGAAACGAGTTTGAGTTGCCGCCTGGAATCAGCCCAATCGGAGGACGACGATGGCAACGGCGACGACTCAACCCCCGACGGGAACGGGGGGCACGATGCCGAAATGGGCCGAGGACGAGTGGCAGACGGCGTACCTGCGCGTGAAGGGGACGGCGGCCGCGCTGCGGCTGTGGGACCGGGTGCTGACCGCGGAGGACCGGCGGCGGCTCGGCGGTGACCTGGAGGCGGCGTACGCCCGGCACCGCGGCGCGGTCGGGATGTGGAGGCACCTGCGCGGGGTGTCGCTGCCCCGGGCCGTGGTGGACGTGGGCGTCCGGATCGGCTTTCTCGACGCCGACAGCGGGCGGGTGCTCCTGCGGGTGATCGGCGAGGAACCGGACGACCCGCAGGAGGCGCTCGAGATGGCCGTGGCCGGCGGCGGATTGGTGCTCGTGGAGGTGTCGCGGCAGGTGCACTGGGAGAAGGGGTTGGTCGAACTCGACTGGGGAAATCACACCGCCTGGTGGTCCTTTCTGTGGGAACTGGCCCGGGCCTCGAAGGCCGGCGCGGCGGTGGACGAGTACACCCTCCGGGGCGGGTCCAGTAAGGACCCGAAGTACCTCACCAAGCAGAAGTCCCGGATGGTCAAGGCCGGCGGGCTCCCGCCGACCCTGGCCGCGCTGGTCGTGCCGGCCGGTCGCGGCACCTACCGGCTGGACCTGCAGCCGGCCCGCATCCGGGTGTTCGAACGCGGGGCCGGCGACTCGCTGAGGGAGTGGACGCCGTGAGCGGGGCGCGGCGATCAGTGATGACTAAATAACTAATGTTAATGTGTCATAATATAGTGATAATGGTAATGAGTAATGGATATTTGCGAGTTATGACGTGCGGTTATCATTTTCCGGTTCACTCGGGTGCCGGTGAGTGGCGGGGCGCTCGCGGCACCGCAACCGAACTGTCAATATTATAACTAAATATTTTATGTTATTGCGTCATGATATAGTGAAGGCGGATTAGCTCTCGGCCGGCGGCGAACTTCTGCACCCATCCCCGACCCCGCGCGGTTCACCGGCCGTGCGGGGTCTTCTCGTTTCCCCTTCTCGTCCGGGGTCGCATGGCGCGACCCCGACGCGACCCCCCACCCGTCATCGTCACCGCGGCGGGCGTGCCCGAGCGCGTCCGCCCGGCCGGGGTTGTTCCCCCTGTCCGTCCGCACCGAGTCCGGTTCGCCTCGACCGGGGCCGCGCACGCGCCGGCCCCGGTCGAGGCGGACCCGTTCACCATTCGTGAGGTGTCTCTTGTCCCGACAACACGACCCGATCCGGCCCCGCAACGGCCACACGCTCGTCGTCGGCATCGTCGCCCGCATCAGCGGCGGGCAGAACCAGAAGGAACTGTCACTCGACGACCAGGTCGATCACGCCAAGCAGGTCGTGGCCGAACTGTACGACGGGCCGGTCGAGTACCGGGTGATCGCCACCACGGGCAAGGGCGAGCGGCTCGACCGGCCCGAGCTGGCCGAGGTCGAGGCGATGCTCCGCAGCGGCGAACTCGACCTGCTGATCGCCGAGGACATCGGCCGGATCGTCCGCGGCACGGCGGTGTCCGAGCTGTGCGGCATCGCGGTCGATCACGGGGTCCGCGTGATCGCGCCCAACGACTGCATCGACACGGCCGAGGACACGTGGGAGGAGGACGTCATCTCCGCGTGCCGCGACCACGTCGGGCACAACGCCCACACGTCCAAGCGGCTCAAGCACAAGCTCATGAACCGGTTCAAGAAGTTCGGCGGCGCGACGGCCCGCCCCGTCTACGGGTACGTCGTGCCCGAAGACGCCAGGACCTACGACGACTGGCAGAAGGATCCGGACGCGACCGAGATCTACCGGGAGTGGTTCCGGCGGCTGCGGGAGGTCCGCAACTGCTCGGCCGTCGCCGACTGGTTGAACGCCCGGAGGATCCCCACCGGCCCCTACGCGCGGAAGGAGGTGTGGGACGGGAAGATGGTCCGGCGGATCACCCGCAACCCGGTGTTGAAGGGGATGCCCGGCCGCGGGTTCAAGCACACCGTCAAGCACCACGAAACCGGCCGGCGGGTGGCGGTCAAGAACCCGGCGGGGCCGGTCTTCCGGGAGTATCCGAACCTCGCCCATGTCGAGGCGGACCTGTTCGACGAGGTGAACGAGATCCTCGACGAGGAGAACAAGGGGTTCGGCCGCAAGCCGGTCAATGGCGCCGACCCGCTCCGCGGGCGGCCCAAGAAGCGAACCCGGTTCCCCGGCCAGCACGCGCGGTGCTGGTCCTGCGGGCGGCAGTACGTCTGGGGCGGCAACGGCGTGACCGAGAACCTGATGTGCTCCGGCTCGCGGGAGTGGAAGTGCTGGAACTCGGTCGGCTTCAACGGCCTCCGCGCCGCGGAGGCCGTCGCGCGGGCGCTCCGCGCGGAGCTGGAGCGCCTGGCCGGGTTCGACGACCAGTTCCGTGGTCTGGTCGAGGAGGCCGGGCGGCGGGGCGACGCCCACTCCGACCGCCGGCGCGCCGAACTGGAGCGGGCCGAGGCGGCGCTGGCCACGAAGCGGGCGAATCTGGCCCGCGGCGTCGCCGAGTACGGCCCCAAGCCGATGTTCGCGGAGCAACTGGCGCAACTGGAGGCCGAGGAGCAACGGCTCGGTCGCGAACGCCGGGAACTCGAGCGCCTCTGTGGCCGCACGCCGGTGCTGCCGGGCTCGGTGGCCGAACTGCGGCAGGAGTTCGAGGAGAAGTTCCGCGACCTGGCCGCGGACTCCCCGGAGTTCGGCGCCCTGCTGCGATCGGTCGTGCCCGAGTTCCACGTGTACCTGGTGCGGCTGTGCGACGGCGGCCATCCGCTGCCCCGCGCCCGCGCGACGCTGTCGCTCGCCGGGGTGGTGCCCGACGCCCGGCACGCGCCGGGCGTGACCGCCTTCCTGACCCGCACGGTCACTCTCGACCTGTTCGAGCCGCCGCAGCGGGAGCGGATCCGCGCCGAGGCGGTCCGGCTCGCCGGCGCCGGACTCGACCAGCGCCAGATCGCCCAACGGCTCCCGGAGCCGGCGACCCAGGCGGGCGTCTGGCAGGCGCTGGCCCTCGACCGTCGGATGCGGGATCTGGGGCTCGACACCCCGTACGTGATGGTGAGCGACCCGCCGTCGGACTATCCGAAGTTGCGCCGCCACCACAACGCGAAGTACGCCTTCGAGCCGCGGCCCGACTACCGGCCGCCGGAGCTCTGAGCCGGCGGTGATTCGTGAACCCCTCCGACCCCGGCAACTTCGCCGGGGTCGTTTCGTGCGCCGACACAGGAGGACGAATGCCCCACCCACCGGATCGGAATCAACCCCACGGTCCCGGCGACGGGCCGATCGAGCCCGGCTCGGTGCTGCACCGGTTGCTCGTGATGGTTGCCGAGGCGGTCGCCCGCTCGCGGTCCCAGACACCGCCGACGACCGATCGGGCCACGTCCGAGTCCCCGAACCCGTCCGAAGGCCCGTCGAGCGACGAAGGCCCCGCGCCGGGTCAACCGACCGAATAGTGCCCTGTCATCCCGCGCTCCGTAACGGACGGCTTTGCATCCGCAAGACCGCCCCGCTGGGCGGTCTTTTTCATTCCCGAAGGAGATCGCTCCGATGATCGCTCTTGCGCCCGCGCCCGTTCGGGCCGCGTTCGAATCCCTGGTGCCGCGGCTCCGAACGCACGCCCGGGTCCGGTTCCGTCACCTCCGCCCCGTCGATCGCGAGGAGGCCGTCGCCGACGTCCTGGCCTACGGCTTCGCCTCGTACCTCCGGCTCAAGGAGCGGGGAAAGGATCCGACCGCGTTCCCCGCGGTGTTCGCCCACTTCGTGGCGCGGGCGGTGGCCAACGGGCGGGGCGTGGTCCGCCGGCTCTCCACCCGGGACCTGCTGGGTCGCCCTCGCGGCGAGCGGGTGACGATCCGCAAGCTGGACGACCCGATGCCCGGCGGCGGGTGGTGGCGCGACCTGGCCCTGGACCGGCGCGTCCGGGTCGATGAGCAGGCGGCGTTCAACATCGATTTCCCCGCCTGGCTCGGCACGCTCTCGGCCGTCAAGCGGCACGTCGCCGAGTTACTGGCGCGGGGTCACGCGACCGATGAAGCCGCGCGCGTAACCGGTCTCAGCGCCGGCCGCGTGTCCCAACTGCGGCGCGAGCTCGCCGACTCCTGGTCCGACTTCCACGCGGGCTCGTGATCCCTCACGGCCCGTCATCCGGTCCCGCGTACCCCAACCAGCCTCGGCGACGGCCGGGAGGTGCCCAACGGAGATCCCATGTCCGTCCCGCTGTCCAATCTGGTCCTCGACCGCCCACTGGCCGTTCTGGATCTCGAGACGACCGGCGTCGATCCGGCGGCCGACCGGGTCGTCGAGGTGGCCGTCCTGACGCTCCTGCCGGGCGGGAAGCACGAGCTGTTCCACCGGCGTATCCATCCGGGCGTGCCGATCCCGCCCGCGGCGAGTGCGGTCCACGGTATCACCGACGCTGACGTGATCGGCTCCCCGACGTTCGCCGCGGTCGCGCCCGAACTGTTCGCCACCCTGCACGGCTCGGACCTCGCCGGGTTCGGGATCGCCTCGTTCGACTTGCCGCTCCTGGCCGCCGAGTTCGCGCGCGTGCGGCTCCCGTTCCGGGTGGCCGGGCGTCGGGTGATCGACGTCCTGGCCCTGTACCGGCGGTGCCACCCGCGGGATCTGACCAGCGCCGTCCGCGAGTACCTGGGGCGGGACCACGCCGACGCCCATTCCGCGGTCGCCGACGCGCGGGCCACCGCCGAGGTACTCGACCGGCAAGTGGAGCGGCACGCGCTGCCGCCCGCGCCCGCCGAGCTGCACGCGGCACTGGTCGAGGTGGACGTCGCCGGGCGGTTCCGGCGCGAAGCGGGGCACGTCGTGTTCGCGTTCGGCAAGTACAGCGGGCAGCCGCTCGCCGGGGTCGCCGCGCGCGACCCCGGTTACCTGCGGTGGATGCTCGGGCGCCCGTTCCTCGACGACGCCCACGACCTGGTCCGCCGCGCGCTGGCCGGCGGATGACAGGCGCCCGTCGGCGCCCGGACACCGACGTTGCTCGTCCCCTGTTTCACGGCGCCCGTCGGCCACTTGGCCGTCGGGCGCCGTTGATCATTTTCGGAGGTTCGTGATGCTCACCCCCGGCAACCGGAAGCTGGGCGGTCGGCGGATCTGGGGGTTCGCGCTGCCCTCGGGTACGCCCGACGTCTGCCCCGGAATGTCCCCGACCTGTTCGACTCACTGCTACGCCGTGGCCGTCGAGCGGTACCGGCCCGCCGTCGTGGCCAAGTACCGGCGCAACCTGCGGGCCTCGCGCCGGCGCGACTTCGTGCGCCGCGTCGTCGCGTTCCTGATCGCCCACCGGGTGTGGATCGTTCGGGTCCATACCGCGGGCGATTTTCTCACGGCGTGGTACGCCCGGAAGTGGCTGGCGATCATGCGCCGCTCGCCCCGCGTCACCTTCTACTTCTACACGCGCTCGTGGCGGTGCACCGAGATCCGGCCCGCGATCGACCGGATGAGCGCGCTGCCGAACTGCGTCGCGTGGTACTCGTGCGACCGCGACACCGGCGTGCCGGCGAACGTCCCGGCCGGTGTGCGTCTCGCGTGGCTCTCGGTGAACGAGGACGACGCGCCGCCCGCCGCAGTCGATCTGGTGTTCCGGGTTCGGGCACTCCGCGGCCACCCCGTTCCCCCCGACAGCCCGCCGGTGTGCCCCGCCGAGGACGGAGTTCGGCGCCCGCGCCGGGTGACGTGCGACGTGTGCGGGCACTGCTGGCGCCCGGCGCCCGAGCCGCACCGGACGCCGCTGCCGGTGATCGACCCCTCCGAACCGGGGTAACCAACGGTTCTCTCGTCCCGATCCCCAGCCCCAAAAGGAGAACGACCATGAAGCCCGAGACCGAGGGGCACGCGCCGCGCGGCGATCCGACCGACCCCCTGGAGGTCGCCGAGGTTCTGCGCGAAGGCCTCGCCGACGCGGCCGCGAAGGCGAGCCGACTCGTGTCGG
>SXHE01000619.1 GCA_005773755.1 Planctomycetia bacterium | reverse complement strand
GGCCGGCGGCAGCGCGAAGCAGGGCCGCAACAACAACACGCAGGCCGTGCTCCCGCTACGCGGCAAGATTCTGAACTGCGAAGGGCTGGCGACCTCGAAGGTGCTGACCAACCAGGAAATCGCGGACCTCGTCACCGCCATCGGCACCGGCGCGGGCGACAAGTTCAACTACGAAGGGCTGCGCTACAACAAGATCGTCCTACTGATGGACGCCGACGCAGACGGCTGCCACATCACCACGCTGATGCTCGACTTCTTCTTCCGACAGCTCAAGCCGTTGATCGAGAAAGGGCACGTCTACATCGGCCAGCCGCCGCTGTTCCGCGTCAACGTGGGCAAGGACACGCACTGGGCGCGCGACGAGAACCACAAAGACGAGATCATCGCCAAGCTGCGGGCCAACGCGAAGGTCGAAGTGACGCGGTTCAAGGGACTGGGCGAAATGGATCACAAAGACCTCGCCAGCACGACGCTCGACCGCAAGACCCGCACGCTCCTGAAGGTGACAATCGACAACGCGCTGGCGGCGGACAACGCCTTCGTCGAACTGCTCGGCAAGGACGCGGAGCACCGCTACAAGTTCATCATGGAGCGCGCGGAGCAGGCGGTAGCCGAAGAACTGGACGTGTGATGCTTCAAGCCGCTTGCGGCTTCGCGAGAGAAGATTCAGCGAGGCGCGCGTCGCCCCTTCCACCCAACAGGGTTCCCCGCAGCGGCGCGCACCAGCGCGTGCCACTGCACGGCCAGCAACAGCAGAATTGCAACGGCGTGCAGCGGCAAACCGACGGGCGCGGTGCGGAACCGGCACTGCACCGCGAGCCGCGTGTTCTGGGCTAGCGCCGCGGTAATGAACGATACCCACACCTCGTCGAACGAACCGGTGGGTACAACGACCGCGACCACGAACAACGGCAGCGGTAGCACCTGCCCGAACAGCAACACCAGTGTCCAGAACCCGATCTGCCCGGTCGCGGCCATACCCTCGCGGGCGTTCTTCGTCAGCCCGTTCCACACGCCCCGCGCGCTGTGGTACATGCGGCACGTCGCCAGGTTCGTCGCGTCACAGATGTCGGTGCGGAACCCGGCGCGGCGGTACGCGCGCGGCAGCGTCAGCCCGTCGTGCAGCGACGCCTTGATCGCGCCGTGCCCGCCGACCTGCTCGTAGGCGGCGCGCGTGGTGAGGAACCACTGCCCGCACCCGGCCCCGAACGCGGACCAGCGGAACCGCCTCATTGCCCACAACGGCAACCAACACAGCAATAGCCAGTGGATCAACGGGATCAGCAACTTCTCCAGAAGCGTGCCGGTTTCCTGACGCGGGAACCCGCTCACCAGTTCCGCGCCGCTCTGCTGTTGGAACGCAGCCATTCGCGCGAGCGCGTCCGGTGCGAGGCGCACGTCGGCATCGAGGAACGCGAGCGTGTCGAAGCGCGCGCGCTTCGAGAGCACGTAGCAGGCGTGCTGTTTCCCGCACCAGCCGGGCGGCAGCGGTGGGGCCGGTTCGAGCCGCACGCGCTGGTCTTCCGCCGCGAGCGCGCGAACGACCTCCGCCGTACGGTCGGTCGAGGCGTCGTCGAGCACGATGACTTCGAGCGCGACGTGATGAGAGGCGAGGACGCTGCGCACACAGGCGGCGATACCGGTCTCTTCGTTCCGCGCGGGGATGAGGACGGAGACACTGAGGCCGCTTGCGGCTTCGCGAGCAACTTCCGGCGGCTCCCGGAACAGGAAACTGTTCCACAGGTACAGCAGCGCGGGCACGACGGCGCAGCCGAGTGTGACCCACGACAACACGAGTAGCGTCATCGCTTGGCCTCGCGCGTGGCCGCATCGTGCGACGGGTCGAACTTCCGCCCGCGAACCCACGCCGCGAACCGCCGCCACTGGTCGTACACGCCGCCGACGCCGCTTTTACCGGCGAGCAACGTCGTGAACGCGGTAGGATCGCGGCGCGCGGTTTCGGTGTTCAGCGCGTCGAGGTTCGCCGTGAGCGCGGCTTCGATGCGCGCGGTCCACTGCTTCCCGGTCAGGCCGGGGTGGTCCGCGACGCGAATCGGTTCGCCGACGCGGACCAGCGCTTCCGGCGTGCGCTCGGTCCAGAAGGTGTACTCCAGCGCGACCGGCAACACGACGAGGTTCGACACACGCGCCGCGAGGTGCCCGACACCGCTTTGCAGCGCGAGTGGGCGCTCGCGCACGTCGGTGAACCGACCCTGTGCCGTCACCCAGTACGCGCGGCGCGGGTCCGCCAGGAGCGCCGCACCGGTGCGCACGAAATCGGCTGCGCCGCGCAGCGACTTCGTATCGACGCCGACGAAGCCGAGTCGCTTGAAGAAGCCGTAGCGCTGAACGGCGACGGCGTCGATTGCGGCGAAGTGGTCGCGGCCGGCGAGCGCGCGGCTCAGCACGATGCCGATCATCGGATCCCACCACGACGGGTGGTTCAGCACGATTAGCAGTGATTCGTCGGCCGCGGGAAGTGCGGCGCTCGTCTTCGAGAGCCGCACTGCGTGGAAGTGCTTGCGGACGTACCGCACCGCGTACCGGCGGAACAGCCAGATCAACCAGTGCCAGCGGCGGGGGGGCGCGCTCGTCGTCGGCTCGCGGCTAACCATGTCTACACTTTGGCGAGGTGCTTCTTGGGAAAGTCGCGCGGCGCGCCCTTCGGCGCAACGCCGTCCTGGTCGAGTACGTCCGCGGCGATCCAGCCGGACATGAGTACCATGGGCATCCCGGGGCCGGGGTGAGCCGCGCCGCCCGCGAGGTACAGGCCCGCCACGTCGGGCGAGCGGTTCGCCGGTTTGAACGCGCCGTTCCACTTGCCGTGGCTCGCCAGCCCGTAGATCGCGCCGTTGAGCACGCGGTAGCGGTCGTGGATGTCCTGCGGCGTCAGTGCCGACTCGTAAACGATGCGGCTCTCGATGTCCGGCATCTGCCCGGTCGTCTTCAACTTCTCAATGATGACCTTGCGGTACTCGGCCAGCATCTTCGTCCAGTCGTGGTGCGGGCGCAGGTACGGTGTGTGAACGAGGACGTAGAGCGCATCGCCGCCGGGGGGCGCGGTGCCGGGTTCGGTGCGCGCGGTGGAGGCGAGGTAGCACGTCGGGTCCGGGGCCGGTTCGCCCTTGCAGTAGATGGACTCGAACTCCTCGTGCGGGTCGCGCGAGAACACGAAATCGTGGTGCAGCAGGTGCTCGTACCGCTTGTTCAGGCCGAGGAACAGCACGACGCCGGAACAGGCCGGCTCGTAGGTGCGGCGCGTCTCGAACCGCGTCGCGGCCCGCGTCGCGGTCTCGTTCAGCAGTTCGCGGTGGGTGCGCGCGCTGTCCGCGTTCGACACCACGGCGGCCAGTTCGATCACCTCACCGCTGTCCGTTTCGACGCCGCGCACGCGCGTGCCGTCCGTGGTCAGGACTCGCTTGATGCCGGTATCGGTGCGGTACTCGACGCCGAGTTCTTCGCCCAGCTTCACGAGCGCTTCGGGCACGGCCCGGGTGCCGCCGCGCGGATACCAGATGCCCTCGCTGGTCTGCATGTGGGCGATGCCGCACAGCACGGCCGGCGACTGCTCCGGGCACGAGCCGACGTACTGTGTGAAGTGGTCGAGCATCTGCGCGGCGCGCGCGTCCGGCACGAACTTGCGCACGGTGCCCGCCACCGACCGGCCCATCCGCAGCTTCAGCACGTCGCCGAGAAGTAGGAACGAGAAGCCCGCGCGCCAGTCCATCATGTCGCGCACGCCGCCGATGGACTTCCAGAAGTAGTGGCGCTCGGAGATGCGGTGCAACCGTTCCGAGACCGCGTGGAACGCTCGATACCCTTGCGCCGCGCGCGCGTTCGGGGCGAAGGTCTGGAGCGCCGCGGCCATCGCGTCCACGTCTTCGACCAAGTCGAGCGCGGTGCCGTCGGTGAAAAAGCACCGCCACTGCGGGTCGAGGCGGACCAGGTCGAGGTAGTCTTCGAGCCGGCGGTCGGCCTCGGAGAAGATGCGGCGCAACACCGACGGAATGGTAAGGATCGTCGGTCCCATATCGAAGCGGAACCCGTTCACTTCGAGCACGGCCGCTTTGCCTCCGAGCCACGCGCTCTTCTCGAACACGGTGACCGCGTACCCGCGCGCGGCCAGCACGCACGCCGCCGCGAGGCCGCCCAGCCCGCCGCCGATCACGCCCACGCGAGTCCGTTGCGCCGTGTTGGTCACAGTCCGTGTCTCCGTTACGCGGTCGCCGCCATCTGCAGCAGGACCGCCAGATTCTTGCCGGCTCAGTTTAGCCGACTGGCAGTTCCGCGGGCAGTTCGGCCGCGCCCGGCGCGCCGAGCCAGCTCGCGTCTTGCGCGAGGTCTTCTAATAACAAGCGGCTGGTGATACGGGCCGACTCGTAGATCACCGGCAAACCGCTGCCGGGGTGTGTGCCGCCGCCCACGAGGTACACGCCACCGAGTTCGTCGAACCGGTTCCGTGGGCGCAGGTGCAGCATCTGCGCCCAGGTGTGCGCCAGGTTGAACGTCGCGCCGTGGTACACGTGGTATTGCGATTCCCAGTCGGCCGGCGTCACGATCTTCTCGAAGCGGATGCGCGGTTCGATGCCGCTGATGCCGACCTTCTCCAGTTGGTTCAGCAGCTTCGTGCGGAACGGCCCGGCTTCTTTCGACCAGTCCACGTTCGGGTGCATGTGCGTGACCGGGGCGAGCACGTACAGCGTGCTGTGGCCGGGCGGCGCGAGGCCGGGGTCGGTGGGGGTCGCGTTCTGCACGTAGAACGACGGGTCGGCGCTCAGCACGTGCCGCTTCTCGATGTCGCCGAGGTTGGTCGCGTAATCCGCGGCGCAGTGGATCGTGTGGTGCGGCACGTGGTCGAAGCGGCCCTCGACGCCCAGATACATCATGAAGGTCGATCACGAGAACTTCTTCTTCGCGATCTTCGCATCGGTCCACTTGCGGCGCAGCGCGTCGGGCACGAGCTTCGTCATGGCGTGGGCGAAGTCGGCGTTGATGACGAGCGCGTCGGCCCGGTGTTCGCCGGTCTGCGTTCGCACGCCGACCGCCTTCCGGCCGTCGAAGAGCACTTCCTTGACCTCTTCACCTAGAGAGAACCGCACACCCATTTCACGCGCGACGCGGCCCATGCCCTCGCTGACCGCGGAGCACCCGCCGTAGGGGTGCCACACGCCGTACTCGTACTCGAGGAAAGACAGGATCGAGAACAGGCTGGGGCAGTTGAACGGCGACATGCCCAGGTACTTCGACTGGAACGAGAACGCGAGCCGCACCCGCTCGTCCTTGAAGTACCGGCCCAGTTCGGAGTCGAGCGACCGCCACGGCTTGAGCGTCGGGAACAGCTTCATGAGCTGCCACCGCACGATGTCCTTCCACCCACTGAATGGCCGCTCCAGACACGGCCGAAACTTTTCCATCTTCACGCGGTTGTCGTCGAGGAACCGCTTCACGTTGGGCGCGTCGGCCGGGCTGAGCTTCGCGACCTCCGCCTCGAGCTTCGCCACGTCGGGCGTGCAGTTCAGCTCGCCGCCGCCGCCGAACGCGATCCGGTACTGCGGGTCGAGCCGCACCATCGGCACTTCGGTGCGCAGGTCGCGCCCAACCAGTTTGAAGATGCGCTCCAGCACTTTTGGGTAGAGGAAGAACGTCGGCCCCAGGTCGAAGCGGAAGCCCCGCTCTTCGATGGCGGAACAGCGCCCGCCGACGTGCGGGAGTCGCTCAACGACGTGAACGTCCAACCCGGCCTTCGCGAGCATCATCGCCGCGGCGAGGCCACCCGGCCCCGCGCCCACGATCAGCACGGATTTGCGGCGGTGTGACGATCTCGGAGAAGCGGGGCGGCTTGTGGTGGTGTCGGAGGCCGTGGAGATCATGCGCGAATCCTTGCGGGCACGCCGGCCGATCCGGTTGGTGAGTCAGAGACAGTCTACCGGTTTGGAGGTGTCCGCCAATCCGTACCGCGGGCGGCGCGAGTTCGTAACACACAGTCCGCACAAACGTAACGAGCGCGCATCGTGGCGCAGCGGCGCGTGGGCGCTCGCGGGTACACTCGTCATGTTCCGTAGTGTCCGCAACTCACGTGTCAGGAGATTCACATGTCGAAGAAATGGCTGTTGGTCGCGCCGGTCGCGGGCGTGCTGGGCGTCGGGGCCGCGGTGGGCATCGATAAGGTGTTCGCGGCGAACGAGGCGAACAAGCAAGACCTGAAACCGGCCGTGAACCTGCCCATCACTCGCGTCGTGTTGCTCAACAGCGGTGTGGGGTACTTCTCGCGCAGCGGGGAAGTGGACGGCGACGCGCGTGTCGACCTGACGTTCCCGGAGTCGGACATCAACGACCTGCTCAAGAGCATGGTGCTCGAAGACTTCGGCAAGGGCCGCATCAGCGCCGTGTCCTACGACAGCCGCGAGCCGATCGCGCGGACGCTCAGCTCGTTCGCGATCAACCTAAACAACAACCCGACGTTCAGCGGGATCGTGAGCCAGATGCGCGGCGAGCGCATCGAGGTGCAGGTCAGCGCGACTGCGGCCAACCAGCCGGGCAAACTGGTCGGCACCATCGTCGGCGTCGAGAAGCAGAAGTCCGGCGCGCAAGCGACCGAGATCGAAGTGTTGAACATGTGGTGCGCGGAAGGGGTGCGGGCGATCAAGTTCTCGGACATCCAGAGCCTGAAGTTCACGAACCCGATCATCGAGAGCGAGTTCCGTCGCGCGCTCGACGTGCTGGCGCTCTCGCACGATTCACAAAAGAAGTCGGTGCAACTGCACTTCGCGGGCGAAGGCAAGCGCAAGGTGCAAGTGGGCTACGTCATCGAGGCACCCATCTGGAAGACCTCGTATCGCCTCGTGATGGCCGAGAAGACCAAGCCGTACCTGCAAGGGTGGGCGATGGTCGAGAACCCGACCGACGAGGACTGGACCGGGGTGAAGATGGCCCTCGTCAGCGGCCGGCCGATCAGCTTCAAGATGGACCTGTACAACCCGCTGTACATCGACCGGCCCACGGTCGAACCGGAACTGTTCGCCTCGCTCCGCCCCGTCACCTACCGCGGCGGCTTCGACCTGCCTGAAAGTGATCGCGTGGATCGCGTACAGGACGAATCCATTAAGAAGCTGGAAGATACTCTCTCTAGCAAAGGGAAGAAGCCCCAAGCGAATCTCTACGGCCTGCGCGCCGACAAGCAGCAGCAGTTCCAGAGCCAGAAGGATCAGGCGTACCAGCGCGACGTGGTGAAAGACTTGGCGGCGCGGATCGAGACGGGCACCGTGGGCAACTCCGCGACCGCCGGTTCGCTGGGCGACTTCTTCCAGTACACCATCGACCATCCCGTGACACTGCCCCGCCAGAAGAGCGCGATGTTGCCGATCATCGGCAAGGACATCGAGGGCACGCGCGTCTCGATCTACAACGAGTTCGTACAAGCCAAGCACCCGCTGCTGGGCCTGCGGTTCAAGAACACCAGCGGCGCGCACCTGAACCAGGGGCCGATCACGGTGTTCGAGGGGAACACCTACGCCGGCGATACCCGCGTGCTCGACGTGCAGCCGAACGAGGTGCGCATGGTGAGCTACGCCATCGACCTGGGCACGGAAGTCGATCCGAAGGCCGGCGCGGGTAAGCAGCAGATTACCTCTGTGAAAGCCGTGAAGGGCATCGTCACGACGGTGACGAAGATCACGGACGAGAAGACCTATCGCATCGTGAACCGGAGTCAGACCGACCGCACGCTGATGATCGAGCACCCGAACCGCACGGCGCAGCAGTTCAAGCTGGTCGATACCGAGAAGCCGTTCGAGGACACGCCGGAGGTCTTGCGGTTCCGCACCACCGTGAAGGCGACCGAGACGAAGAACTTCACCGTGAAGGAAGAGCGCGACGTGTCGCAGTCGTTCGCGCTGACCAACGGCGCGGAAGACCAGATCCGCCACTTCATCAACCTGAGCGAAGCCAGCCCCGGCCTCAAGGCGAAGCTTCAAGAGGCGCTGAAGGTGAAGGGCGAGTGGGACGCGGTGCGCCGCGAACTGGCGCAAGTGGTCGCGGACCTGTCGCGCCTTAGCGCCGATCAGGACCGCATCCGCAAGAACCTGCGCGAGACGCCGAAGGAAGCCGAGGTGTACGACACCTACCTGAAGAAGCTGGCGGCGCAGGAGAAGGAGATCGACAAACTGACCGACCAGCAGAAGAAGCTCATGGCCGACGAGTTCAAGGCCAAGAAAAAGTACGACGACTACCTGAGCAACATCGGGGATTGATTGTGCTTCTTCGTTCGCCGCGAGCCGCCGGCGAGCGCGTACCTTCGCGCTCGCCG
>SXHE01000618.1 GCA_005773755.1 Planctomycetia bacterium | reverse complement strand
CCAGCAGCCCCGCCCCCGTGAGCATCAGGAAATAGTTGCCGGGGTGCATCTCCGGATACAGATCGGCGATGGGCGCGTTAATAAAGAAGTTCGCGATAGCAACCGTCATGAGCCAGCACGCGGTGATGAACCCCTTCATGCTCTGTGGGGCCACCACGAACGCCAGTTCGAGACCGGTCACGGAGATCAGCACCTCCGCGATAGTGATAACGAAGAACGCCAGCGCCATCCACCACACGCTGACACGGTTCTCCGGTTTGGTGTACTTGCCCGGCCCCAGGTTTACGCTGCCCTCGCCCGGCTTGGCCTCGATCTTTAGCTTCTCGCCCGGTCTTATTTCGGCCACGTTGCCGCGCTTGATGAGAAGCACGCCGTCGGGCAACTGGTACTTGCCCTGTCGGAACGTGTACTCGAGCGCACCCGGCAGTTCGAGCTTCCCGTCCTTGAATATCTCGCGCGACGCCGCGAAGTCGAGTTGGCCGCCCTTAAATACCAATTTCTTGCCGTCGGCCAGAACGAGTTCGCCGTCCTTGAACGTCACCTTGTCGCCGCTCAGGGAGCCGTACTTGGTGATTGTCAGGCCCTTTGCAGAGCCTTCGGGGAAGGTCATCTTCCCGCCACCGTTGGTGAACTGCTCCTTCGCTTCCTTAGCCTTAAAGTCGATCGTCGCGCCGGTCAGTTCGGCCTTGCCGAGTGGCAAGAACACTTCCACTTCCTTGCACTTCACCTGCACGGCCTTCTCCGGGTCGCCGGTCTGGTAGCCGGCGATCGCCATGATGCCCATGCACAGCGCGGTCAGCAGGAACCCGATCAGCATTTTCTTGGTCGGGGCCATGCCCGGCTTGAGCGGCGCATTCGGATCGACCGGCCAGAACGTGCGCACTAGGAGCGCGCCGCCAATAAAGGCCACGATGAAGAACGGGTTCAGTGCCTGAATTGAGTCCGGGGCCAGCGAGTACCCCATCACGTTCAGGTCCATATAGGACTTCGCGAAGTACACCCAGGTGTACGACGACTGATCGAAGACGGCCCAGAAGAAGCTGACCAGCAGGAACAGTAGTGCGACCTGTCCCAGCACACGCATCTTGGCGACCTGCTGCTCGGCCGTCTGCGGCTCCTTCTTCTTCACGTCCTCGACGCCGTAATAGGGTTTGCCGAGCGCGAACAGGGCCAGCGCGATAATCATGAAGAATGCCGGCACCATGAACGCGATCAGGTAGCTGCCCGTCTGGTCACGGACCATCGGCACGATCAACTGCGACATGAACGCGCCGATGTTGATCGACATGTAAAAGTACTGGAAGGCGTTGCTCCGTAGTTTGTCCTGTCCGGGCCTTTGCTGGTCGTAGGTGATGCCCATCAGTGTGGAGATGTTGGGCTTGATGACCCCCGTTCCCATCGCCAGCAGGCCGAGCGAGATGAGCAGGAAGAGGTTACTCTCGAACCCGACGAGGAACTGCCCGACGATGTACGGGATCGAGAAGCCCACGATGGTCCAGTACTTGCCGAAGAACTTGTCCGCGATCCACCCACCCAGAAGCGGCAGCAGGTAGCAGGCGGTTAGGAAGAACGTGTAGTACCGCGCGCCGGTCCCTTCCCCGAACCCCATCTGGTCCGACAGGTACAGAGGTAGGATGGCCCGCATTCCGTAGAACGAGAACCGCTCGGCGAACTCGCCGGCGAACAGGAAGAAGAAGCCTTTGGGGTGTGTCTGCGGCACGGTCGGTGCCGGCGCGGGCGCAGTAGGATCAGATGACACAGCGAATGTCCTCTTGGTATGCGAGTCAGTCAGGGGTCGTGGAGAAGTGTAGCGATAGTACCCACGCGCCGCCCGGCACGCACGCGGATTCTTTGGCGCTCGCGCCCGGCGCGCAATTCGACAACACCCTCGACGCGGGCGTTAGCTTCGGGTAGGCTAATCGTCACCTCTTGGCTAATGATTCCGCCCTCAATTCTACGGAGAACGCAGATGCGCCTGTTCCGCCTCGGTGTTGTGGCCCTGTTGCTGGCCGCGGGGTTCGCGGTCGCGGCCGACGAGAAGCCCGTGGTGCGCCCGGCCGTGCCGATCCAGCCGGTGCTGCCGCCGAACCCGGCCGAGAAGTTCGAGACCTCGCACAAGGTCGTTTCGTCCGTCGACGTGAAGGGCGAGACCGGCCTGCGGCTCCAGACGCTGAGCATCGACGCGAAGGGCCGCGTGATCGCGCTGGTCGCGCCGCCGAAGCCGTTCGGCGCGCCGATGAAGGGCCAGACCGCCGAAGTTCACGTGTTCGACGCGGCCGGCAAGCCGGTCAAGACCTGGAAGGTGAACTTCCACGCCACCGCCGTGAACTGCGCCGCGGACGGCTCCATCTACCTCGCCGGCGACAGCAAGATCGCCAAGTTCGACGCGGACGGCAAGATGATCGGCGAAGCGGCCGAGCTGCCCCACCTCACCGCCATCATGAAGGACGCGGCCGGGATCAAGGAGAAGGCCGAGGCGCAACTGAAGCGCGAGAAGGAGCAGATGGTTCAGGTGTACGCCAACGCCCGCAAGAACATTGCCGAGCAGCTCAAGAAGATCGAAGACAAGAAGCCGGAAGACCGCAGCAAGACCGAAGAGCGCCAGATCGACCAGTACAAGAACATCATCAAGCAGTACGAGCAGATCGAGAACCAGTACAAGAGCCGCACCGTCGAGCAGGTGATCGAGCAGATGACCGGCCGCATGCGCGTGGTGAACGGCATGGCGATTTCCGAGAAGGACGTGTTCATCGCCTGCGGCGACGTGGGCTACGGCTACGCGGTCTGGCGGTTCACGAAGGAACTGAAGGAGCCGAAGCAGATCCTGAGCGAGATCGGCGGCTGCTGCGGCCAGATGGACATCCAGTGCCACGGCACCGACGTGCTGGTCGCGGAGAACACCAAGCACCAGTTCTCGAAGTACGACCGCGAGGGGAAGAAGATCGGCTCGTTCGGCAAGCGCGGCAACGACACCGACCCGGCCTGCTTCGGCTCGTGCTGCAACCCGATGAACATCCGCGCCATCGCCGTGGGCGACGTGTACACCGCCGAGAGCGAGGGCATCATCAAGCGGTTCGGGCCGAGCGGCGAGTTCGTCGAGACGGCCGGCGTGGTGCGGCTCACCGGCGGTTGCAAGAACGTCGCCGTTGCCGTCTCCGCCGACGGCAAGAGCATCTACTTCTGCGACCAGCCCGGCTCCAAGTTCCACGTACTCGTCAAGAAGACCGCCAAGGAGATCGAGCAGGAGAAGAAGGACAAGGAGAAGCAGAAGGAAGGAAAGTAAGCTGCCAGGGCCGTCTATCTCGCCCACCAATTCGCAACCCTAACCGAGACTTCATCCCTATGAGCACCATGAACCGTCGTGAGGCGATTGCGTCCGCGCTGGCGCTGAGCGCGCTGCCGATCATCGCCGCCGAAGAGAAGCCGAAGGAAAAGGACAAGCCGGTCGTGATCCCCGCGAACGCGCTGGTCGTGCTCGTGATGGACCCGCTGTCGAAGGAGCTGTCGTGCCCGTGCGTCGCGGGGTACGCCCAGCGCGACTACGACAAGCTCGGCAAGTACCTCGAAGGCAAGGTCGGCCGCGCGGTCGCCGTCGTGCAGGGCGAGAGCCTCGCGGGGGCGCTGAAGAAGTCCAACGGCAAGGGCGACCTGCTCATCGGCAAGGACTCCGTCGTTCGCGCGCACGCCCCGGACAGCAAGGTGAAGGTGACGTACCTCGCCGCGCTCACCGGCAAGGACGGCAAGACCACACAAACGGGCCTGGTCGTGGTCGCCGCCGCGGACAAGGCCGTGGTCGCCGCCGATCTGAAGGACCACACGATCTACTTCGGCAGCCCGTCCGCGGAAGAGAAGCACGCCGCCGCCATCAAAACCCTCAAGGAGTTCGGCCTCGCGCTCCCCGCGAAGCTCAGCACCTGTGCGACCTGCACCGAGGGCGCGACGAAGGTGGTCGAGGAGGCGAAGGGCGGGGCGAAGGTTGCGGCCGTCGTCTCGTCGTACGCGCAGCCGCTGCTCGAAGGGTGCGGCACGATCAAGAAGGGCGAGCTGCGGGTGATCGCCGAAACGGAACCGGTGCCGTTCATCGCCGCGTTCGCCACCGAATCGCTCTCGCCCGGCGACCGTGACACCGTGAAGGCCGCGCTCCTTGAAGTCGGCAAGAACAAGACCCTCGCGACCGCGCTCGAGACGAAGAGCGGCTTCGTCGAACCGCCCGCGAAAAAAAAGTAGCCGCTAACCCGGACTACCCGCAGTGGCGCGGGCCGAACCGCGACGGTCGGCTCGCGTGGCTCCCCGATAAGCTCCCCAAGAAGGCCGATCCCGTCTGGGAAGCCGCACTCACCGCCGCCGGACTCGGCGGCGTCGCGGCCACCTCCGAATACGTCCTGTTCTCCGACCGCGAGCTGAACGACACCGTGGACGTGTTCCGCTGCCTCAAGGCCGCGGACGGCCAGGAGGCGTGGTCGCACCGCACGCCCGCGGCCGGCAACCTCGACTACGGCAACTCCCCGCGCGCCACGCCTCTGCTCCACGACGGCCTCGCGTTCCTGCAAGGCGCGTTCGGCGACCTCGCGTGCATCGACCTCGCCACGGGCAAATCGAAGTGGGCGATCAACGTCCGCGACGAGTTCGACGCGAAGGACGAGCGCAAGTGGGGCGTGTGCGACTCACCCCTCATCGCCGACGGCAAGCTGATCGTCGCGCCGGGGGCGAAGGACGCGAGCCTCGTCGCACTCGACCCCAAGACCGGCAAGCCGGTGTGGAAAGCGCCGGGCAAGCCGGCCGGGTACGGCTCGTTCATCGCCGCGACCTTCGGCGGCGTACTCCAGATCATCGGCCACGACGCCGAAACGCTCGGCGGCTGGGACGCCAAGTCCGGCAAGCGGCTCTGGACGCTGAAGCCCGACCGCGGCGGCGACTTCAACGTGCCCACGCCCATCGCCTACGGTGACAAGCTCGTCGTGACCACCGAGAACAACGGCACACGGCTCTACAGTTTCAAGGCCGACGGCACCATCAACGCCAAGCCGGTCGCGACGCACAAGAAGTTCGCCCCGGACACGCACACGCCCGTGATCGCCGGCGACAAACTCTTCGGCGTATGGAACCGGCTCTACTGCTTGGACCTGAAGAACGGGCTAAAAGAGCTGTACGACGAGAGCAACGCGGCGTTCAACGGCTACTGTGCCGCGGTCGCCACCGACACGCGCGTGCTGATCGTGTCAAAGGCCGGCGAACTGATCCTGCTGGACGCGACCGCGAAGGAGTACACGGAAGTGAGCCGGCTCGCGGTGTTCAAGGACGAGAAGGGCGTCTACGCGCACCCCGCGCTGGTCGGCACGCGCGCCTACGTCCGCGGCACCGCCTCGCTGGTGTGTGTGGAGTTGGCCTGACAGCAACAACGCGAGCGGCCGGGATTTACCCCGGCCGCGTCCGTGTCATTTTGGTCTGTAAGTCAGTGCGCCCGCTGGGACTCGAACCCAGGACCACAAGCTTAAAAGGCTCGTGCTCTACCAACTGAGCTACAGGCGCGTGTGGCTTACCACACCCATATCATAGAGCCTCTTGGCCGGTCGGAAAGGCGAGTCCGGTACGCCGGCTGTCCGGCTTGTTCCTTTCTTGCGCCCGGTCGTACAATGTCGGCTGACGTTTCGAGCGTCCGCCCGACTTCCCCGGTGCCGCGTAATGCCGTCCCCACCACCGAGCGCCGAACGGCCCCGCCGGGTCGCACTGCTCGGTTCCACCGGGTCCATCGGCACCAGCACGCTCGACGTTGCCCGACACCTGCCCGACCGCGTGAAGATCGTCGGCCTCGCGGCGAACTCCAAGTGGGAGCAACTCTCGGACCAGTGCCGGGCGTTCAAGCCGCGAATCGCGGTCATCTGCGATCCGAAGGTGTACAAGCAGGCTGACCGCGCGTTCTTCCCGAAGGAAACCGAACTGCTGTGCGGCGAAGACGGCGTGCGGCGGCTCGTGACCGATTCGGAAGTCGATGTTGTGGTGTCCGCAGTGGTCGGCGCGGCGGGCCTGAGCGGGACGTGGGCCGCGCTCGACGCGGGCAAGACGGTCGCGCTGGCACACAAGGAAACGCTCGTCGTCGGCGGGCCGCTGGTGATGGAACTCGCGGCGAAGCGCGGCGCGAAGGTGCTGCCGGTCGATAGCGAACACTCCGCGATCTTCCAGGCACTAACCGGGCACACGGCGAAGGACGTGACGCGGGTCGTGCTTACCGCCAGCGGCGGGCCGTTCCGCGGCAAGCGGGCGAGTGACCTCGAAGCGGTGACACCGGAACAGGCGCTGAAGCACCCGACGTGGCAGATGGGGCCGAAGATCACCATCGACTCGGCCACGCTGATGAACAAGGCGCTCGAAGTGATCGAAGCGCGCTGGCTGTTCGACCTGCGGGCGGAGCAGATCGACGTGATCGTTCACCCGGAGTCGGTTGTTCACTCGTTCGTCGAGTTCGCCGACGGGTCGGTGCTGGCGCAGCTCTCCCCGCCGGACATGCGGCTGCCGATCCAGCTCGCGCTGCTGCACCCGGAACGCATGAGCGGCCCGGCGAAGCGGCTCGACTGGCGGGCGCTGTCCGCGCTGCACTTCGAACAGGCGGACCGCGACACGTTCGCGGCGCTGGACCTCGGCTTCGAGGTGGCCCGCAAGGGCGGCACCTGCGGGGCCGTGCTGAACGCGGCGAACGAGGCCGCGGTCGGCCGGTTCCTCGCGCACGACCTCGCCTTCCTCGACATCGCCCGGTGCTGCCGGGCCGTGCTCGATTCACACGACTACGAATCCCGGCCCACGCTCGAACGGCTCATCGCCCTCGACGCTTGGGCGCGGCAGGAGGTGGCAAGTTGGACCCGAACGCGAACAGCGGCCCGGTGAACCCGGACCCGGCCCCGAAGCCCGACGACATCGCGCGCCCCGGCCCGGTCGACCCGGCCACGGGCCAGCCGGACCACGCCGCCGAAACCGCCGAACTCAAGGGCTGGTTCCGCGAGAACGCGACCTCGCTGGTCATCACCGCGATCGTGGTCGCGCTGGTGTGCGTGTACCTGGACCCGATCGACACGTTGAAAGTCGTGTTCGGGTTGGGCCTCGTGATCTTCATTCACGAACTGGGCCACTTCCTCGCGGCCAAGTGGTGCGACGTTCACGTCCGCACGTTCTCCATCGGGTTCGGTCCGGCGGTGCCGTTCTGCTCGTACAAGTGGGGCGAGACGACCTACATGGTCGGCATCATCCCGCTGGGCGGGTACGTCGCGATGGTCGGCGAGGGCGAGGGCGAGGACGGTGAGGACGAGGGCGAAGACCCGCGCAGCTTCCGCAAGAAGAGCGTCGGCCAGCGGATGCTCATCATCTCCGCCGGCGTCATCATGAACATCATCCTGGGCATGGCGTGCTTCGTCGCCGTGTACATGCACGGCGTGCCCGAGAAGCCGGCCACGCTGGGTTACGTCGAGAGCGGCGGGGCGGCCTGGCGCGCTGGGATGCGCACCGGCGACCACATCACCGAGATCGGCACCCGCAAAGACCCCTGGTTCAACGACGTGCGCCCGATCGTGATGAGCAGCGGCAAAGACGAGCTGGTGCCGATCAAGTGGACCCGCGCCGGCGCGCAGCTCGAAGGCACGGTCACGCCGATCCGCGACGAGGGCCAGCGGTTCCCGCAACTCGGCATCTCGCCCCCGTCGAAGCTCGAACTGATCTCCGGGGTCAAGAAGAAGGTGCCGCCGTTCTACCCCGGTTCGCCCGCGGCCGTGGCCGCGTCCGCGGACGGCAAGACGTTCGAGCCGGGCGACCGCGTCGTCAAGATGACCGACCCCGCGAACCCCAAAGGCCCGCTCACGGCGGTCGCGGATTACAACGACTACCACAAGCGGATGGTGCTGCTCGCGAAAGAGGAGATCACCTTCGAGGTGAAGCGCAAAGGCTCCGACGACGTGGCCGTGATCGCGGTGAAGCCGGCGTTCCGGCACGACCTGGGAATGCGGATGCGGATGGGCGAGGTGGTCGCGCTCCGCAAGGGCGGCCCGGCCGAGGGGAAAGTGGTCGCGCGGGCGGAAAGCTCGAAGACGCGCGGCGACCGCATCAAGGCCGTGATGCTGCCGCCGGAGGGCGGCAAGCGCGTGTGGTATGTCGCCGGCCCGGTCGATTTCACCAAGCCGGAGTTCAAGACCGAGAACCCGAAGGCCGTCGAGGTCCGCCCGCTCGATCCGCTGTTGCTGCCGCACCAGCTCCACGAGTGGGCCGCGAACAAGACCGTGCCCACTGAGGTGGAGCTAGTGGTCGGCCGCGCCGCCCACCCGACCGACGCCACGGAGCGCGTCACGGTCGCGTTCGACCCGTCGTTCCGGTTCGACCGTGAGGCCGCGCTCCAGCCGAACAGCCCGCTGCCGCTCAGCGGGTTGGGGCTGGCGTACTGGGTCGAGGCCGTGGTGGACGACGTGACCGCGGGCGGCCCCGCGGCCGGTGCGACCACGACCCCCGGCGAGCTGTCGACCGGCTGGTACTACCGGGCGCGCCGCGGCGTGGGCATCGACAGCCGCGACGTCGCCCCCGGCGGCGAGCACCGCCCGCTGCAGGCCGGCGACCTGATCGTTGCGGCGCGGCTCAAGGCGCTGGCCGAAGACGGCAGCATGAAGGCCGGTACGTGGAAGGACGACCTGAAGCCACAACAGTGGGCGTCGGCCGACACCGTGTTCCAGTCCAACGCGGCCGAGATCGATCTGAAGGTGAAGCGCGGCGACGAGGTGTTCACGGTCACACTGAAGGGCCGCCCCCACGCGGACTGGGGCACCGACGACCGCGGGCTGGTGTTCCAGGCCGAGGCGCAGACCCAGAAGGCCACCGACGTGGGCGACGCGCTGGCGCTGGGCGGTCGCCGCACACTGCGGTTCATCAAGGAGGTGTACATGAACCTCTATGCGATGATCGCTGGCCGGGTGAGCGCGAAGACGATGAGCGGCCCGCTGACCATCGCGAACGTGTCGTACCGGCTGGCCGGCGAAGACTTCTGGCAGTTCCTGCTGTTCATCGGCATGATCTCCGTGAACCTGGCCGTGGTGAACTTCCTGCCCATCCCCGTGCTCGACGGTGGGCACATGGTGTTCCTGATCTACGAGAAGGTGACGGGCCGCCCGCTACCGGACCGCGTGTTCGCCATCTTCATGTACGCCGGGCTGTGTTTCATCCTGCTGCTGATGTTCTTCGTGCTGTTCCTCGACGTCGGTCGCCTGTTCTTCGGCGTCACCTGACGGCGCGCCATTGGCTTTAGGCGAGCGGGGGGCGTAAGCCCCCCGAGTCTGGCCGAACCCCCTGATTCGTTTGTGTGGGCTCGGGGGGCTTACGCCCCCCGCGCCCCTGATACCGCCCGCCCGCCAACATGATCGCGCGGCGCGCGTG
>SXHE01000617.1 GCA_005773755.1 Planctomycetia bacterium | reverse complement strand
TTGGGGTGCAAGAGGTCGTGGGTTCAAATCCCGCCGGCCCGACTGACCGAGAACCCCACGGAACCCCTAGGAAACTAGGGGTTCCGTCGTTTCCGGCCGGTCGGCGACCGGCCCCCGTCCCGTCCCGCTCGATTTCTGCGACCGCAGACATTCACCTTCGGCTCATCCGTACACTAGCGCCCGGCCGATACTCCCTCCGCCAACCCGGAGGACGTCATGCCCTTCCCCGCGCACGCGCTCACCCACGCCGGCCGCACGCTCCCCATCGAAACCTGGGCCGCCGAGACGCGCATCCCGGCCGCGACGCGCCGCTCGCGCCTGTTCCGGCTGAAGTGGCCCGTGGCGAAGGCGCTCACGGCGGCCCCCGACAGGCGGTTCCGCAAGGGCGGCCGGAAGAAGGCCGGCATGCCGCGCGCCTGCCCCGAGCTGAAGCGGCACGCCGACGGCCGCGCGTACTGCGAGTGGTCCGAGAACAGCGCAAAGCGGTTCCGCTCGTTCGGCCCGTGGGGGTCCGACACGGCGCGCGACGCCTACCGGCGGTTCCAGTTCGAGTGGGCGGCGCGGGCGGACACCGAGCCGCAGGTGTTGCGCCCGACCGTGGGCACCCTGATCGTCCGCTGGCTCGCGCACTGCCACGCGACCTACCGCAAACGGGACAAGCCGACCTCGGAGGTTCACTGCAACCGCGCCGCCATGCGCCCGCTCGCGGAGCTGTACGGGACCGACCTCGCCTCCGAGTTCGGCGCGAAGCAGCTGCGCGCGGTCCGCGAGGCGATGGTCGCGCGCGGGTGGGTGCGGAACACGGTCAACGCCCAGACGAGGCGGATCGTGCGCGCGTTCGCCTGGGCCGCGACCGAGCGGCTGGCCCCCGTCGCGGTCCACCAGGAGCTGGCCCTGGTCGAGCCGCTCGTCGCCGGCCGGCGCTCCGACCTGGGCGAGGGCGAGCCGGTGGAGCCGGCCCCCGAGGAGCACGTCGCGGCGGTCCTGAAGGGGCAAAACCTGCACCCGGACCCGAAGCGCCGGGCGGTGCTGGCCGCGATGGTCCGCGTGCAACTGCTGACCGGGATGCGGCCGGGGGAGCTGTGCGGGCTGCGCGCGGACCAGATCGACCGGACGAAGACGCCGTGGCGGTACGAGGTGACGGCGTTCAACAAGATGCTGCACCGCGACACGCGGCGGGTGGTGTTCTTCGGCCCGAAGGCCCGCGCGATTCTCACGCCGTTCGTGAAGGGCGCGAAGCCGGAGCGCGTGTTCCGGCTGCCCCCGGCCCGGAAGGGCGCGGGGCCGACGCCCCTGACCGCGCTCCAGTACCGGCGGTTCGTTCACGCCGCGTGCGACCGGGCGAAGGTGCCGCGCTGGAGTCCGAACCAGCTCCGGCACAACCGGGCGACGGAGGTGATGGACCGGTACGAGGACGACGCGGCCGTCGGCGCGGTGCTCGGCAACTCCGCGGAAGTGGCCCGCCAGGTGTACGCCAGTCGCGCCGGCGAGACGGTCGCGCGGCGGATTGCCGAGGCGACGGGGTGAGCGCGGGCTAGAATGTCCCTCGGCCCGCGAGGGCCCGCCCGGCGACGGGGGCGCAGGCTGGCACGCACCGGTTAGGCCGGCGCGGAACATCCGGCCGCCGTCGTGGGATCAGCCGTGAGTGCCCTGCGGCGTACCACCGCGACCGCGGCAGTCGACGCGAGAGGACGCCACCGCGCGTCCGCGGCGTCGACCTCTGCCCGCGCCGGCCGGGCACGAGCGGGAAACCGCGGCCGGCTCCCTTTCCGCTTGCGCGCTCGGGTGGCGGGGTAGAGTACAGGCCTCAACACCACCCGTGCGCCGCGCCGAGGTTGAACACGGCGCGGCCGAACGCCCTGAGCGCTGTCCGTTGATGCCGCTCCCTCAGACCGGTTGCTGGGAGCCTTGAAGCTGGCTGGAGCGGTTGGCAGTAAGACCGGAAGACAGAACAGGGCAACCGACGCAGGCGCTTCGTCCAGCCCTCCGAAAGGCATCCATATAGCTGACTCATCAGGAACGCTCAAGTAACAGGGCGAATCAGTCGCGGAAAATAATTCCGAAATTTTCCTGCAATGTAGTTGGCTCATCACCGAATCATGATATACTTAACTCATCGGGCGGCACTGTGCCGCCCGGAGCAAGTGACGCAAAACGGGAGAAGGCCATGACGACGCAAAAGCAGGTCGAAGAAGCGGTCGAAGCGGCTCTGCGGGGTTACGCGGTGAGCCAGAGCAACCCCTGTGGCGGCACCGGCTACTACGACGAGGGCGAGGCGAAGCCGTACCGCGTTCTGTTCGCTGACGGGGCCGCGTGCGAATCGTTCGCGACTCTGGAAGAGGCGGTCGAAGCGGCGAACGATTACGCCGACGAAATGGACGTTGAACAGGAGTGATTTTCCAACTCGACAAGCCCCCGGTTGATACCGGGGGCTTTCTCAGGAGTCCACCGTGTTCACTCACACAATCACTGGCGCGAAGGTCGCGCGATACCTGCCGAGTCACCACCGCGACACTCCGACCAACCGCGTTCATGCGGTCAACGATTCGGGGCTGGTGGTCCGACACGGCGCGTCCGTCGCCACTCTTTGCGGGCGCACGGTCGGAATTTTTGAGCGCCCGGAAACGTACACCCCCACCTACAACTGCCGCCCCTGCACGGACGCCACACGCGTCACCTGCCGGGACTGCCTCAACATTCTCGGAGTCTAAACCGTGTCCGAACCGACAACGCTGGTCGAAGCCGTCACGCACTTCGCGGACGCGGATCGCTGCCACGCACTGATGTGCGCGATCAAGTGGCCCGACGGCAAAATCACCTGCCCGAAGTGCGCTGGTGACAAGATCGGACAGATCAAGTCGCGCCGCATGCTGCAATGCAAATCGCCGACCTGTCGCAAGCAATTCAGCGCGAAGGTCGGAACCGTTTTCGAGGACAGTCCGCTCCCGCTGTCGTCGTGGTTCGTCGCGGTGTGGTGTATCGCCAACAACAAAAACGGAATCAGTAGCTACGAACTCGCGCGGGCGCTCGGCGTCACGCAGAAGACTGCTTGGTTCATGCTCCACCGAATTCGACTCGCCATGACGACGCCGACGTTCGGCAAACTCTCCGGTGTCGTGGAGAGCGACGAAACATTCGTCGGCGGCAAGGCCGCAAACATGCACGCGAAGCGGCGCGCGAAAGTCATTACCGGGCGCGGCACCGTCAACAAGGTGCCGGTACACGGACTGCTCCAGCGCGGCGACAAGGACGAGCCGAGTCAAGTGCGCGCGACCGTCGTAACCGACACCGAAGCCGCAACCCTGATTCCGCAGATCGCGCTCAACGTCGAAAAGGGCGCGACCGTCTGCACCGATTCGCACGCATCGTAAAGCTGAATCAGGTGCCGAAAACGGAACTCGACCGCCGCGTAGGGCAGTGGAAGAAGCGACGAGCGAAGCGCAAGAAGAAGCCAAAGCAGTAACCCTTTCAACCGCCTTCACTTGGCGGTTATTTGTTCGGCAGGTTTGATGAGTCAGCTATATGAATGCCCTCCGAAACGCCGACCGCCCCGGCTTGCCGCGTTCAACGGCGGGCCGGGGCGGTGTCATTTCTTCTTGCTCCCCTTCGCTTCCTTCTGCGGCGGCTTGCCGGCGTCCGGCCCGGACTCCTTTTTGCCAACCTTCGCAGTGTCCTCCTCCGCCTTCAGCTCGTCCAGCAGCTTCGGCCAGTCCACCGGCTCTAGCCCATCTGTCCATTTGCGGACGATAGCGCTGACCAATTCCGTTTCATCGCGGAACCTTCCGCGCTTCCGCTCGCGGTAGAGGAACACCGCGAGCGTGTCCGGGACCGTGACCGTGCACGGTTGCGCCTGCCCCTGCTCGTTGTATCGCTTCCTCGCTTTTGGCATCACCGCACATTCTCAACACCCCCGCGCTTTCGTCAACTCCGTATCTGTCGCCTGGGCTGGTTATTCTGGGCTTGAAACGAAACGAACAAGATGCAATTCGATTCAAGCCCGTCCTTTTTGGTTCCGATAGTGGATGCTGTCAGCACCGCAAGCGAAGGAAGGCCGCACATGGGAAAGAAGACGCCAGTCGCGCCGGCGGGCGAGACCGTCATCCTGGACGCGTCGGCCGCGGCCCGCGAGTTCCGCCTGAGCGCCGAAGAAGCGGCCGTGATCGTCGGGTCCGGGATCCGAGTTTCGCTGGCCTGGCTGGGCGAATACCGCGCCCGGACCGTGCTCGATTTCACGCTCGCGGACTGCGAGCGGCTCACCGGCACGTCGCTGAAGACGTTCCACAAGATGCGCACGACGGGTCTGCTCCGCGTCCGCACCACGTCGCGGGGGTCGCGCGGACTTCTCTACGTGGCCCCTGCGGAACTGGTCCGCGTGCTGTCCGTGATCGCGGCCAAGCGGAACGCGACCACGACCCTCACCGAGACGCCGTCCCAGGCGGCCAAGCGGGGCGAGAGCGACCGGGCGGCGGCGCTCGCGGCCTGCGACGGGGACTGATCACGCACCGACACCACGAGGACGCGCCATGTCGAAGCTGACCGTTCACGCCGACGCCCACTGGGACGGCGACCCGACCCTGTTCGCCAAGCGACTCGTGATCGAGGTCGAGGACCAGGGCGACGCCGAGCACTTGGCGGCGATCAACCGGCTGCTTGCCGGCGGCGATACGGGCCGGCTGGCCCGGCTCGCGGACCTGGCCGAGTGGATCGCGGCCGAGGACGCGGCGGCGCTCGACCCGGCCCTGGCCTGAACCTCACCGACACCACGAGCGCGCACCGATGGGAAGCGAGCGACTACTCAAGGACATGCCGCCGCCGGAGGTCGTGGCCGACCGGGCGCGGGTGATCGGGATCATCGCCGTCGTGCTCGACGACGTGATCGGGCAGGTGAACGAGGTGCGGCACGCGGTCGCCGAGCACCTGCTCGTGGCGTTCGGCGGCGAACTGGCGATCCTGCGGAAGTTCGTGCGCGAGGGCGGGTCGGCGGACGAGTTCCGCGCGGCGCGGGCCGCGGCGGGACGGAACCCAAACCAGAAGGAGGCCGGCAGTGGCTACGCAAACGGCTGAGCGAACCGAGCCGACCGGCCCGCGGGCCGAGGAGCGGCGCGAGGAGTACCTGTTCGCGGCCCCGACCGCGGACGGGCGGATGCGGCTGGCCCGCGAGCACCTGGGGAACAGCCCGCGGTGCTGGCCGTACGTCTGGGCCGCCGCGGACGCCCACATGGGGCTGGGGCCGGCGGCGAGCGCCTACGGCATGTGTCCGGCCGACTTCAAGCTGCTGGTCGCGGCGGCGACGGAGAAGGTGCTCGCGGTCGCGGGGAAGAAAGGCGCGACATGACCACCGACGACCTGTTCCGCTGCGCCGACTACCGCGCGATGTACGCCGCGTGCTTGGCGGACTTCCAGTGCCAGACGTCGTGGGGCGCGCTGCGTGACTGGCACAGCTACGCTGGCCGGTGTGTGCGCCAAATCGGCCCAATGACGTACATCTTCGAGTTGGTTTCGAAGATCAGCGAGACCAACAACGGCGACTGCTGGCACGCGCTGGCGGCCGGAGACGAACGCCTGCGCGCCGCCTGCACCTACCAGCACTACGAGACGCCGGGTGTGTTCCCCCTCTCGATCGCCGCGTTCGAGTGGGCGGGCAAGTTGCCGCAAGAGAAGTGATTCACCGAGGCCGGCGCGGAGTGCATCCCGCGCCGCCGTAAACGACCTGTTGTCCCGTGGGCGGTGGCCGCTCGGTGCGGAACGGGGCGATTTTTGGCGAGCGTAGCTCGGTCCGGTCAGAGCGCCTGCTTGCGGGCCGCGAGTACGAAGCGGCACCAAAAGATGCGGCAGACGGTCGCGGGTTCAAATCCCGCCGCTCGCCCTGTTCCGCCCACACCCTCACGAGGAACTTCCGATGTCCGCGCCTTGCGCCAACCAGCTCCCGCCCGCCGACCCGTCCGGCCAGCGGGCCACCGAACTCTCCGACGTCGCCGACCGCCTGGGCGAAGTCCTGGCCGACGCGGGGCTGGCCCTGCCCGGCGACCGGGGCCACCTGCGCGGCGACCCCGACCGGCGGCTGTGGATCGTCGTCGGGACGGTCGCGCAGTACCTGGCCGGCGTCAACTGCGCGTTCAGCTACCGGCTGCAGTCCGGCGTCGGCAGTCGGGTCGTGGACGCGATGTGCGCGACGGAGTTGTTCGAGCGCACCGCCGGCCCGGACGAGCCGTTCGACGACGGCCCGCCCGACACCGAACTCGACCCACTCGCGGCGGTCGCGCGGGCCTGCTGCGAGGGCCGCGCGCCGGGCCGCATCAACTGGGCGCCGTCCGCGCCGACCCGCTCCGAGAGCACCGACGGCCGGTTCGTTGTCGGGCGGGCGGGCGGCGGGTTTACCGCCGCCGACCTCTGGACCGGCACCGAGAGCGCCCACCCGGACCGGGCCGCGGCGGTCCGCTGGTGCGAGGACCGGCGCGCGGGCGAGTACGTCACCTGGTTCGACGGGGGCGGCAACCCGTACGGCCGCGGCCGCGACGGGGCCGTGTTTAACCTGTACGTGCTGCCCGGCGGCAAACACTACGCCACCGACGCGCGCCTCGTCAAGGGCCACGAGGGGTACGCCAGCCCGCTGTTCGGCACCCGCGACGGGGCGAAGGCGTGGTGCGCGGTGCGGGCCGCGTGCGCGGTCGTGGGGGTCGGTGGCGGTGCCACGGTGGAGTACGTCGGGGCGATCCCGTTCTGATTCGCGGGCGCGGGAGTCGGAGCCACACGGGAGCGAGACATGGACGCATCAGACCGACTGCCGTGGTTGTTCGAACGCCAGCAGGGAATCGGGGCGTCCGACGCCCCGAACCTCGTCGGCCTGGGCTACCGGGACGCGCTCGACGTGTACCGCTCGAAGGTCGAGCCGCCCTCGGAGTTCGTCCCCGACGACGGCGTGCTGGCCCGCGGGATCGCGCTCGAGGGGATCGTCGCCGACCGCTACAGCCGGCTCATGGATGTTGCCCTCGTAGCCCCGCCGACGTCCATCATGCGCAGCGGCACAACCCCGATCATGTTCGCCAGCCCCGACCGGCTGCGGGCCGACAACGGCCGCCCGGTCGAGATCAAGACGGTGGCCGGGTTCGGCGAGGATTGGGGGCCGATGGGTTCGACCCGCATTCCCGACGGCTACCACCTGCAAGTGCAGCAGCAGATGGGCTGCCTGGGCGCGGACTCGTGCGACCTGGCCGCGCTCGACGTGATCGGCTGGGAACTGCGGGTGTACCGGATCGCGCTCGACAAAGACCTGTTTCTCGATCTCGCGCAGATCGAATCCGAGTTCTGGCACGACCACGTTCTCCGCCGCATCCCGCCCACCATTGAGTGGGAGGCCAAACACGACCCCCGGAAGCTCGGCCTGATCGCCGACCGCGGCACCCGCACCCGGCTCGACGACGAGCACGCCGGTCTGTTTGCGAAGCTCGCGGACCTGGGCCAGCTCCGCGACGAGGTGGAAGAGGAGTACAAGGCGACCCGCGAGGCGCTCGCCACCCTGATGGGCCGGGCCGAACGCGCCGACTGCGGGCCGTGGACCGTGAAGAAGGTGATCGTCGGCGAGAAGGAAGTTCCCGCCCAGCCCGCCAAGCCGCCCAGCGTCAAGCCGGGGTACACGTACCTCGGCAAACCCAGTCTCCGAAAGGACAAGAAGTGAGTACCGACACGAAGGCCCCGGCCGCGCCCGCCACCGGGAAGGCCGTGGTGAAGATCGACCCGCGCGACTACGACCGGCCCGCGACCGGCGGCGTGACCGCGCTCCAGCGCCTCGCGCAGCCGCTGTTGCCCCAACTGATGACCGCGCTGCCGAAGTTCATGGCGGGCAACGCCGAGCGGATGCTCCGGTGCCTCTACACCGAGTGCCAGAAGACCCCGAAGCTGCTCGACTGCACGCCCAAGAGTCTGTTCGGCGGCGTGATCCAGGTGGCACAACTGGGTCTCGAACTCGGCGGGCCGATGGGCCAGGCGTACCTGCTCCCGTTCAAGGGCGAGGCGACGCTCTGCATCGGGTACAAGGGGTTCATCACGCTGGCCTTCCGCGCCGGCGTGATGAACTTCACGCCCCGCGTCGTCCGCGAGGGCGACACGTGCCAGATCGAGTACGGCACCCGCCAGGAGCTGCGCCACGTCCCCGCCCCGACCGCCGACGGCGCGGTGATCGGCTACTACGCGGTGGTGAAGACTCCGACCGGCGGCACCGACTTCGAGTATCTGACCGTCGCCCAGGCCCAGGCGCACAAGGCCCGCTACGCGCTCTCCAAGAACGGCGGGCCGTGGGTCACGAACTTCGACGAGATGGCCCAGAAGACCGCGATTCGCAAGCTCGCCAAGCGGGTGCCGCTCTCGACGGAGTGGGTGGCGGCGGCGTCCCTCGACGAGATGGCGGATGAAGGGGTGCCGCAGCAGCTCTCCGCCGCGGTGGTGGTCGGCGAGGGGGCCGAGCCGCCGAGTCTGCGCGAGCGACTGGCGAGCGCGAAGGAGCCGGTGAAGGCGGAGGGGGTCGAGAAGGACGAGCACGGCAACCCGATCTTCGGCGGCGACGCGCCGGCCGGGGCGCTGTTCGGGAACACGACCGGCGAAGCGCCGAAGCACTGAGGGCCGAAGGGTGACACCCGAATACCCCAAGCGCGAGCGGTTCTTCGCCCTCCGGTTCTGCCGGGTGATGGCGAAGGACTGCTTGGCGAATCAGATCGGTGCCGAGGCGTGCTGGCTCCTCAGTGTCATTGCGCACACCGAGGACGCCAAAGGCTACCGCGCCCCGGTGACGTTCTTCAACGAGCAGCTCGCGCCGCTCGTGGGGTGTCAGAACGTCAAGGCGCTCGCCCGCATCCGCGACAAGGCGGTGAAGGCCGGGTGGCTCGCGTACGTCCCCGGCGGCAAGAGCGTGGCGGGTCAGTACTGGGTCGCGATCCCGCCCCGCAACAGCGACTGGGACGACGCGCCGACCGACGAACCATGCCCCGCGCCGAGGGCACCGATTGGCAAGGAAGTGGGCAAAGAACCGGGAGAGAAGCGGGAGGAATATACCGGGACAAAATCGACCCAAGAACCGGGAGAGAAGCGGGAAGCGAGTGGGCACAGAACCGGGAACGAAGCGGGTAAAGAACCGGGAGAGAAGCGGGAAGCAAGTGGGCAACATTCTTCCCTGTCTCTGTTTCAAGACACCACACACACCCTCCCCGGCCCGGCGGCGGACGGGGCGCGCGGGCCGGCCGGGGCGGAAGCGGTCGGCCCGAACCCGGAGGCGGTCGCGGAACACTGGAACGCGCACCCCGGCCTCGTGCCGGTCAAGGCGTCCAACCCGCACCGCGACCGGGTGATCCGCCAGTGGGCGACGGGTAACGCGGATTGGGTCGCTCATTGGCGCGGGGTGATCGCGTTCATGGGCGCGGAAAAGTTCTACTGCGGCGCGGGCGAGCGCGGCTGGCGCGCGGACCTGGGCTGGCTCCTGAAGACCGACAACTTCGCGGCCGTCGTCGAGCGAATGCTCGCGGCCCGTGAACCGACCAACACCACGAGTACGCACCGTGAACCTTCCCGAACCGACTCCGCTGGCGGAGGCCATCGCGTTGCGGCTGTTCCGGGTAAATACGCCCGGCCCGCCGGCAACGGCCTGCAAACTCGACGCCCACCGGGAACCGCGGCAAGTGGCCCGGCCGAATCACCCCCGCGAACGGGACCGGCTCCAGGAGGATCTGCGACAGGTGTGCCGGGAGCTGATGCAGGGGCTGCGCCCGTGGCCCTTGTGCCTCTGGAGCCGGGGACCGGGAACGGGCAAGACGAGCGCGGCCCTGGTCCTGCTTGACCACTACGGCCCGCGTCCGGTCGGGGAGCACACGGCCGAGGTCGCGGACCTGATGTGCGGCTTGGCCGACTTCGCGGCGCTACCGGGCATCTTCCGCGGGGCCGAGCGCGGGCGGCACCAGTGCTCGACGATTCACGGGTCGCAGACCCTCTACCCGTCGGACCTCTGGGGCTTCGTTCGGAAGGTTCGACTGCTCGTGCTCGACGACTTGCGGAAGCCGAGCGACCGGGAGATGCGGCTCGGTGACGACCACTACGGCGTCTTGAAACGGATCCTCGACGAGCGGGTTGGCAAGCCGCTGGTGGTCACGAGCAACATCGATCCGTGGGAGCCGGTCGGCGGCGGGGTGCCGGAACTGGTACGGACCTTCGACGATCGGATCGCGGATCGGATCGTGTGCGGAACCGTGTTTAACCTCGACGGCGCGAGTCGCCGCTTTACCCAGGAGTGATCCCGATGACCCTGTTTCTGACAACCTTTTCCGCGCTGGCCGCCGCCCTGTC
>SXHE01000616.1 GCA_005773755.1 Planctomycetia bacterium | reverse complement strand
CACCTTGCGGCAGGCGTGGAGCACGGTGGTGTGGTCGCGCCCGAAGGCCGTGCCCAGACGCGGCAGCGACAGGCCCGTGAGTTCGCGTGCGAGGTACATCGCCACTTGCCGGGCGCGCATCACGCCGCGCAGTCGACTGGTGCCGCGCAGGTCCGATTCGCTCACACCGAAGGCGGCAGCCACACGCTTCACGATCACCGATACGTCGAGCGCCGCCGATGTCGGTTGGCCGGTTCCGGCGACGGTTTGCTCCACGTCCGCTCGCGTCATCGGACCCGGAAACGCTTTCGCCACCGCCGCGAGGTTCTGCAACAGGCCGAGTGCCGCGCGAACCCCACCGCCGGTGGCTTGCGCCGCGAGCCAATCGAGCGCGTCCGGTGTCAGGCGCACGCCCTTCACACCTGCGGCGTCGGCCAGGATCGCGCGCCGGCTCGTGGCCGACAGCGCTTCCAGTTGCACGACCAAGCCGGCCGCGAGGCGCGATGTGAGGCGGTGCGACAGGTGCGTCAGCCCGGCGGGGCCGGTACTGGCGGTCACGACTGTTGCGCGTCGGCGCGCGGCTCGGCGGTCGATCAGGTCGCACGCCGCGTCCGCGGTGCGGGCGGTCAGGTGTTGCAGGTCTTCGAGGGCGAGCAGGTCGCAGTCGAGGAGGTCGCGGTCGGTCAGGCTCTCGTCGGGCGAGCGGGCGCGGTCCCCGACGGAAACGAGCTGGACGGTGGTGCCGTCGGGCGCGGTCGCGAGGTGGCCGACGAGCGCCGCGAGCAACCGTGACTTGCCGGTTCCGGGCGGCCCGTGCAGCACGAGCGGGTTCGCGGCGGGGCGCTTCTTCGCCAGCACCGCGCGACACACGGCGCGAACCGCGCGGGCGGCGAATCGGTTCTCCGGCAGCACCAGGAACCCGTTCCAGTGCGCGGGCGACGAAGGAGCGTTCCGGCGGGGCTTGTCCGTAGCGGGCGGGGTGGAAATCGGCATCCGCGAGCGGCTTTTCATTGAACGGTCATCATAGCATTTTGGGTCCGCCGGCGAAAGCCCAATCGTAGCGCGGAAAGTGCTGAAATCGCTGGGACTTGAGGGTATTTTGCGACAATCACGCCGGGTGCCGAACGGCGCGGAAAAAAGCGGCTATCGGACTTGTTTGTTTTGTTATTTAGTATACTATGAACAAGAGTTCTGTTTCCGGCAGAGCCGGGCGCGAACCGGAGGGCGACACAATGACGATCAGGCGACGATACCTTGTGCAAGGTTTGGAGATTTTCCACTTTGGGGTTTCGTGGTGCGGACCTTTGGCCCGCCAATGTTCGTGGCCACCCACAAGAGATGAGAAAACGTTGTGCATCATTTGGAGATTTTCCACTTCGGCATCCGCCCACCACCCCCCGGCGGTTGCGCTCTCGAACGTTGATATGATGTCGGGATGCCGAAACTGGTGGAAAAGCAACTGCTCCTCGCGCTGCACGAGCCGGGTTGGGCCGGCTTCAAGCTCGCGTCCGTTTACGGGGCGATCTACTTCGCGTCGCTCGTTCTGACGTGGTGGCTGATCGTGGCGGAACAGTACGCGCTGCTCGTGCCGCTGGTGTTGCTCCAGGCGTTCATCATGCACGCCTACCTGATCGCGTTCCACGAGGCCGCGCACGGCGCGCTGTGCCCGGTCGGGTGGGTGAACGGGCTGCTCGGCCGCTATACGGGCGTCGTCAGCTTCATGAGCTTGTCGCTGTACCGCGCGGCGCACCACTGGCACCACGCCTACATCGGCGACAAGCGGGACGAGGAGTTCTGGCCGCTGAACGACCCGGGCCAGCCGCGCTGGAAACGGCGGCTCGCGGCGTTCCTCGAACTGACGTGCGCGCTGGTGTACGTGCCGCTGTTGTTCTTGCGCGCGTTCCTGCGCCGCGATTCCGCGATCCGCGACCGCGCCGTGCGACGGATGATCTGGCTCGAACTGCTCGCCGTCGTCCTGTATCAAGGGGCGGTGTTCGCGGTCGCGTGGCAACTCGGTGTGCTGTCAACCGTCGTGGTCGGGTTCCTGATCCCGGCCGTTGTCGCGGGGAACGTGCAGAGCGCGCGGAAATACGTCGAGCACGTCGGGCTGACCGGCCGCCGCGCGGTGTCACTGACGCGCAGCGTGCGGAACCCGTCGCGCACGGGCCGGGTGATCTCGTGGCTGCTGTTCCACGAGCCGTACCACGACGTTCACCACCTGTACCCGAAGGTGCCGCAGGAGTCGCTGCCGGCGGTGGCGGCGGCCGAGAACCCGATCCCGCCGGAACTGCCGCTGTTCCCGAACTACACCCGCGCGGTGCTCGACCTGCTCCGCGGGCTGGGCGACCCCAAGTTCGGGAAGGCGTGGGCCGCGCCGTTACCCGCCGCGCACCCGGCCGACGCACTCCGCGATTCGGCGTAGCGCCTCGTCGATCTCTTCAACCGGTTGCGCGGGCGCGAAGCTGAACCGCAGCGCCGAGCGCAGCACCTCGTCGGGCACGCCCATCGCCCGCAGCACCGGGCTGGGCAACAGGCTCCCGCTCGAACACGCGGACCCGGTCGAACAGGCGACGCTGGCCAAGTCGAGCGCCATCAGCAGCAGGTCGGCGCGACAGCCGGGGAACGACACGTTCAGTGTGGTCGGCACGACATCGGCCGCGCCGATCTCCGGGCCGTTCAGCACGACCGGCCCGCACAACCGGTGCAACCCGCTCCATAATCGGCCGCGCAGCGCCTCCAACTTCGCCCGGTTCTCAAGTAAGTCGCGTGTCGCGAGTTCGAGCGCGACCGCCATGCCGACAGCGAGTGCGACCGGCTCCGTGCCGGGCCGCCGCCCCTTCTGCTGGTGGCCGCCGAACGTGAGCGGTACGAGTTCGGTGCCGCGCTTGACCAGCAGCACGCCAATTCCCTTCGGCCCGCCGAACTTGTGCGCGCTGGCGCTGAGTGTGGTCGCACCGAGTTCGTGGAAGCGGACCGCGATCTTGCCGACGGCCTGCACCGCGTCGCAGTGCAAGTGCGCGCCGGGTGGCAGCGCGCGGGCCACGTCGCGCACCGGCTGGACCGCCCCGGTCTCGTGGTTCGCGAGCATGAGGCAGACGAGCGCAGCCGCGTGCGGAGCGGCGCAAACCACCCCGCGCGCATCGACCGGCAGCCACTCGACCGGCACGCCGCGCGCTTCGAGCCGGCGCAGCGGTTCGATCACGCACGGGTGTTCGATGAGGGAAGCGAAGCAAGAACCTAACCCCGCAACCACTTTCCCAGTTCGTGAGAGGGAACCCAAGGTTCCCCCTGCGACCCCCTCCTCGGAAGGGGGAGTAACTCCGGCTCCCCCTTCCCTAAGAGGGAAGGGGGCCGGGGGGTGGGGTTGTCTTTGCACCAACCCCAGAATTGCGAGGTTGTTCGCTTCGGTCGCGCCGCTGGTGAACGTGACCTCATCGGGGTGCGCGCCGAGTAGCGCCGCGACGCGCTCGCGGGCGTCGTCGAGCGCCTGTCGCGCCTTGCGCCCGGCGGCGTGCGCCGACGAGGGGTTGCCCGGCGGCGCGTCGCGCATCGCCTCCCACACGCCGGGGAGCGTTGGCGTGGTCGCGTTGTGGTCGAGGTAAATCGGCTGCATCATTCAATTGTAATTGAGTTGCGGGCGGCGCATAATCGGGTTCCCGCCAGAGGTTCCCGCCGATGCCGCTTTCGCTCCTCT
>SXHE01000615.1 GCA_005773755.1 Planctomycetia bacterium | reverse complement strand
GCGAACCCCGCCCGCAAGGGCGGGGGTGCGGGCGCGAATAGCTCCCAACCAGCTTCGACCAACGACACGAACCCCGCTCATCGGAGCGGGGTTCGTGTCGTTACACCCCCGCCCTTGCGGGCGGGGTTCGCTAGTACCTTACGGTTGCAGCGGGTTCGCGCGCTTCGGGTACGGCGGGCGCTCGTCCTTCTTCGGCGGGTTCTTCTTCAGCTCTTCCAGGGCCAGCTCGATGGCCTTTTCCAACTGCGGGTCTTTGCCGGCGATCACGTCCTTCGGCCACATGGTCACGTCGTGGTCCGGGGCGACGCCGTCATTCTCGATGATGAACCCACCGTCCGGCACCCAGATCGCGATGTTCGGCGCGGTCACGTTGCCGCCGTCCATCAGCGTCGGGAACCCGCTGATGCCGACCAGCCCGCCCCACGTCCGCTTGCCGACAAGCGGCCCCAGCTTGAACTTGCGGAACATGTACGGCAGCATGTCGCCGCCAGAACCCGCGCCCTCGTCGATGATCATCACCTTCGGCCCGAACACCGCGGCGCTGGGCGAGCGCCAGTCGGCCCCGTGCCGCGGTGCCCAGTACGACGCGAACGGGCGGCGCAGGATGTCGATGTAGTAGTCGGCGATCTGCCCGCCGCGGTTGTACCGCTCGTCCACGATCAGCCCGTCCTTGTCGATCTGCGGGAAGAAGAACCGCTTAAAGTCGGCCATGCCGCCGGCGGCCGTGTCGCGCACATGGATGTACCCGATCTTGCCGCCGGTCGCCTTCTCGACCTTCTTCAGGTTGCCCTGCACCCAGTCCATGTTGCGCAGGTTCAGCTCGTCGCCGATCGGCTCGACCGAAACGGTGCGGCTGTTCTTGCCGTCCGCGGTCGGCCCGACGGTCAGCTCGACCAGTTTGCCCTCGGTGTTCTCGAACAGCGAGTACACTTCGGTCGGGGCCTTGAGTTCCTTGCCGTTGACGGCCAGCAGGAAGTCGCCCTCCTTGACGTTCACGCCGGGCGCGGTGAGCGGCGAGCGCATGGTCGCGCTCCAGTTCAGCCCGCCGTAGATCTTCTTGAAGGTGTACCGGCCGTCCACCACCGCGTAGTCGGCCCCGAGCAGCCCGCCGGGCACGGTCCTCTTCTCGAAGGTGCGCTCGCCGAAGCTGTTGATGTAGCTGTGGCCGACGGCCAGTTCCGACAGCATCCAGCGGATGACGCGGTACACGTCGGCGCTGCTGGTGCAGTCCGGCAGGAACGCCTCGTACTTCTTCTTCATCGCCGGCCAGTTCGCGCCGTGCATGTTGGGGTCGTAGAAGAAGTCGCGGTTGATGCGCCACGCCTCTTCGAACACCTGCTTCCACTCGGTGCGCGGTTCGACGCGCACTTCGACGGCGTCGAGGTTCACCTTGCCCTCGCTGCCGGCGCTCGGGGCCGGCGCGGTGGGCAACCCGCCGGGGCGCACGCCCGTCGGCGCGCCACCGCCGCCGCCGCCGCTGGAACTGGTGACGTACCAGCTACCGCCGCTGGCGTAGAGCAGCTTGCGGCCGTCCGGGGTCAGCTCGTAGGCCATGATGCCGGTCTGAACGGCGCTGGCGCGCTTGCGGTCAATGTCGTAGCGGAACAGGGTGGCGCTCGGCGGCGGTCCGCCCGCGGTCGCTTCCGGGCGCGAGACGTAGTACAGCGCGCCGGCGGGGCCGGCCTGAAGCCCGCTGTAGTTGCCCGCCGGCAGCGGGAACGACAGGATGCGCTGGTCGATGTCCGCGAAGTCGATCTTGAAGTCCGGCTTCTTGAAGTCGACCTTCGGCACCGGCTGTTCGCCCTTCTCCTCGTCGTTGTCGCGCAGGAACGGGCTGGGCAGGTTCTTGGTCAGCACGACCAGGTTCAGCGACCAGCGCGGGGCACGGCTGTCCGCGGCCGACTGGCTGAACCCGTGCTTGCTCATGCCCGTGTCGTTCGAGCTGCGGAAGTAGAGGTACTTGCCGTTGGCGTCGAACACCGGCTCCGCGGCTTCGGTGAGCCCGTCGGTGACGGCGGTGGACTCCTTCTTCTCCAGCGAGTAGACGTACACGCGCGAAATGGCCGCGGGGGTGTTAATGGCGTAGGCGAGCCACTTCGAGTCGGGCGACCAGCTCGACGCGGTCGGCCCGCTGCCGAGCCGGTACTTCGGCTCCGCGACCTTCGTGATCGTGCCGCTTTCCACGTCGAGGACCGAGAGCGTTTGGGCGTTGTCGGTGAACGCGATCTTCTTCGAGTCGCGCGACCAGATGGGGTTGTAGTAGAACCCGCTACCGTTCAGTTTGACCTTCTTGGCCTCGCCCTTGCCCGTTTGCGGGGCCAGTACCATCTGGTACTCGCCGCCCTCGTCGGAGTAGTAGGCGATGGTCTTGCCGTCCGGCGACCACGCCGGGTTGCGGTCGTGCGCGCCGGGCGAGTTGGTCAGGTTGCGGAACTCGCCCTTCTCGACGGGCACGGTCACGATCTCACCGCGGAACTCGACGGCCACGCGCGTGCCGCTCGGCGACACGCTCACGTCGCGCACGTACTTCGAGCCTTTGGCGAACCGCGCGCGGGCCTCGGCGTTGTCGATGGCGATGCCGACCTTGAGCCGCACGCTCGGTGATTCCGGCTGGTTCAAGAGGTGCAGGTAGCCGGCCTGCTCGAAGATAACGCGGTCGCCGTTGGTGGCGATGTCCAGAACCGGGAAGTCGGTGAACTTCGTGACCTGTGCCAGCTTCTTGTCGTCGGTGTTGTAGCTGTACACGTTGTACTCGCCGGCGCGGTCCGAGCGGAAGTAGATGGTGTGGCCGACCCAGTTCGGGTCGAGGTCGTTGCACCGGTCCTTCGGCTGGCTGATCTCGGTCACGTCGTGCGTTTTGACGTTGTAAATCCAGATGCGCGAGTGGGTGCCGCCGCGATAGTTCTTCCACTGGAAGGTGGCGTCGCGCACCGGCGTGTAGGCGATGAAGTC
>SXHE01000614.1 GCA_005773755.1 Planctomycetia bacterium | reverse complement strand
CGGCGAAGGCGGCGTGCTGACGAACGCCGTCAAGAACCGGCCGTACTCGGTCGTGCTGCTGGATGAAGTCGAGAAGGCGCACGAGAGCGTGCAGGAAATCTTCTACCAAGTCTTCGACAAGGGCGTGCTCCAGAACGACGACGGCGAGGACGTGAACTTCAAGAACACCATCATCCTGCTCACCTCGAACGTCGGCACGGACACGATTATGAAGGCGTGCGCCGACCCGGACACCGCGCCTTCGCCCGAAGGCCTGACGGAGATGATGAAGGCTGACTTGCTGAAGGCGTTCAAGCCGGCCCTGCTGGGCCGCATGACCGTGGTGCCGTACTACCCGCTCGGCGACAGCGTGTTGAAGAAGATCATCCAGTTGAAACTGAACCAGATTCGCGACCGGCTGAAGACGAACTACAAGGCCGCGTTCGTGTGTACGCCGGCGGTGGTGGACACGATCTCGGCCCGGTGCAAGGACGTCGATTCGGGCGCGCGCAACGCGGACCACATCATCACCGGCACAGTGCTGACGATGATCTCCGCCGAAGTGCTGACCCGCATCGCCGAGGGCAAGCCGGTCACGAAGGTGACGGTCGACGTGGACGCGAAGAGCCAGTTCGTCGTCACGGTAGAATAGGCGAACGGCCGGCGTGAGCCGGCCGGTGCTTGTGCGTTACCCACACCGGCCGGCTCACACCGGCCGTTCGCCTCATCCCCCGATTAGCACCGTTGGGCAGCCCAGCACGATCACGCCGCCGTGGGCGGTACTGTCGCCCATGCGCACCGCGGGGGTGCCGCCGATGAGCACGGTCGCCGATCCTTTCACGAGGCTGTCCGGCGGGCCGACGCACACCGCCATATCGCCGACGTGCGCCGCCGGCATCCCGCCGATGAGGACCGTGGGCGCGCCCGGCCCGGTGATCGGCCCGCCGACGTGCGGGACGAGCACCGTCACCATCGGGCAGGTGTGCAGGTCCGTCAGTCGCGCCGCTGGTTGGCCCATGTCGAAGCTCCCGGAACAGGTTCCCCGATGGTACTCTCTCCGCGCGTGCAAAGTTGCACGCCCCGCGGAGGAACTTCGATGCCGCGCTCGCTTCTCGCCACAGTCGCCGCGGTGCTCTCGGCCGCGCCCGCGCCGGCTCAGAACCCAGAACCGTTCGTCGCCGCGCTGAGAGCCGACGGGATGGTGGCCCCGACGGTGATCGACGGGCCGGTGACCGGCGACCTGTTCGTGACGTACAGGGTCTGATACGCACCCCAGGAAATAGCCACCCAACGAGCCGCGCGCGCCCTGAGGGGGGTTCTGTCACGCCCGTAGCTCGGCTTGCGCCTTCTTCGCCGCTTCGACGATCTTCGCTTCCCAGTCGGGATCGTCGGGGTGAAACGGGAACGTGACCCCGCGCGAGCTGTTCACGATCGCGCCCAGCCCGTCGGCGCGGTACGCGGCCTTCACGTCGGCCGCGGTCCCGCCCTGCGCGCCGTAACCGGGCACCAGCATCCACACGTCGGGCATCGCGGCCCGCAGTTCGACCAGCTCGCGCGGGTTCGTCGCGCCCACCACCGCGCCCACGTCGCCCAAGCCACACGTTCCGATGGTACTCGCGTTCCACTTCACCACTTCGTCGGCCACATGCCGGTCCAGCGGCTTCCCGTCGCACACGAGGTTCTGGAACAGCCCCGCGCCGGGGTTGCTCGTGCGCACCAGCACGAACGTCCCGCGCTCGGCCTTCTTCGCGGCACTCAGGAACGGCTCGACCGCGTCGCGGCCCAGATATGGGTTGATGGTGAGGGAATCGGCACGGTAGCCGTGAAAAGCTGCGTGCGCGTAAGCTTCCGCAGTGCTGGCGATGTCGCCGCGCTTGGCGTCGAGGATGGTGACGAAGCCCATTTCTTTCGCGCGGTTGAGTAGGCTTGCAAGTCCCTGAGGACCGCACGGGCCGACTTGCTCAAAGAAGGCAGACTGGGGCTTCACGACCCCCGTGTACGGGGCGACGAGCTGAAGAACTTTTTTGCAGAACTGATCGTATGCCGCTTCTGCATTCATCGGTGGCGGGAGCTGTGCGAACTTCTCGCGAATCGCCTTCGGCAGCGACTCCCAGCGCGGGTCGAGCCCCACGCACAGCGGGCCTTTGGCGCGGACGGCTTCGGCAAGGCGATCTGCGAAGGTGGGCATGATGTGATTTCGTAGGGTGGGACAAGGCTTTGCGCCGTCCCACCATGCCTTTGAGAAGAGAAGAAGGTGGGACTGCGCAAAGCCTTGTCCCACCCTACAAGAGGAACTACAAGAGGAACGCCTTCACCGCCTCGTTAAACGCCTCGGCGTTCTCGCTGTTCGACAGGTGGCCCGCGCCGGGGATGTGAACCAGCGTGCTGCCGCGAATCTGCGCGGACAGGTTCGCGGCGGCCAGCGGCGGCGTTATGCCGTCGTGCTCGCCTACGATCACGAGCGTCGGAACGGCGATGTCATTCAGGCCGGCGTTGGCGTCGGGCCGGTCGCGCAGGGCCGCCAGCGCCGCGGCCACGCTCGCCGCCGGTTGCTTCGCGGCGATGGCCTTCGCCCGCGCCACCACCTCCGGCTTGGTCGCGTGCGTCGATTCGCTCATCACCTTCGGGGCCATGCCCTCAAAGAGGGCCGCAGTGCCCTGCGCGTTCACCAGTTCGACGGCCTTCGTGCGGTTGGCCTTCGCAGCGGAATCGTCCACGCCCGCGCGGGTGTCCGCGAGGATCAGCCCCGCGAGTTTGTCGGCGTGGGTGCGGGCCAGCGCGAGCGCGACGTAGCCCCCCATCGAGAGGCCGCACACGGTCGCCTTCGGGACGTTCAGCGCGCCGAGGAACTCCGCGACGAGGTCCGCGACGCCCTCAATGGTGAAGGGGGCGGCGGGCGACTCGCCGAAGCCGGGCAGGTCCGGCGCGATCACCCGCGCGACGTCGGCCAACCCCGCGAGCTGCGGCTCCCACATGGTGCGGTCCAGGGGGAAGGCGTGTAGCAGCAGCAGCGGGGGCCCGCTCCCGGCTTCGTCGTAGTTGATCGTCAGCCCGCTCGCAGGCAGTTTGCAGAGAGGCATGTTTGGCTCCAAACCGGCGGGCGATCACTTGCGGCGCTTCTTGTGTTTCGAGAAGCCGCCGTAACCGGGCGCACCGTCGGTGGTATCTTCCGGCTTCCGCTTCACGTCGGCCAGTCGAAGATCGAGCATCCGGCGCTGCATGTCCACGCGGGCCACTTCCACGCGGACGCGGTCGCCCAACCGGAACCGGCGCTTGGTGCGCCGCCCTTCGAGCGTGTGCGCGCCCTCGTCGAACCAGTAGTAATCGTCCACCAGCGACGAGACGTGAACCAACCCTTCCGCCGGGAACCGTTCGGCCTGTGCGAAGAAGCCGTAGTCCGCGACGCCGGTAATCACCGCGTCGAGTTGCTCGCCGAGCCGCTGGCTCAGGTAGGTGAGTAGTCGCACCTTCACCAGTTCCCGCTCCGCGGCTTCGGCCCGGCGCTCCATTTTGGAGCAGTGATCGCCGAGTGCGACCAGTTCCTCGGTGTTCGCGCTCGCGCTTCCGGTGCGAATCCACCGGTCGAGCAGGCGGTGAACTTGCAGGTCCGGGTAGCGGCGGCTGGGCGAGGTGAAGTGGCAGTAGTGTTGGCTCGCGAGCGCGTAGTGCTCGTCCTGAACCGGCGAGTACGTCGCCTGCTTCAAGCTGCGGAGCAGCGCGAAGTGGACCGCGGCGCGCTCCGGCTTGTCCGCGGTCGCGGTCAGCACGCGCTGAAGCTCGAACCGGTCCTGCGACCTCTTCATGGGGTGGCCGAGCAGGTCCGCGAACTGCGCGAACGCTTCCAGTTTCTCCTCGTTGGGCGCGGGGTGGACGCGGCGCAGGAACGGCACGTCGTGCGCGTTGAAGTGCTCCGCGACCGCTTCGTTCGCGGCCAGCATGAACTCTTCGACGATCTGGTGCGACAGGTTGTGTTCGGCGAAGTGCGCCCCGGACACGCGGCCCTCCGCGTCGTATTCGAGAACGGCTTCGGGCATCTCCAACTGGAGCGACCCGCGCTTGATGCGCTTCTTGCGCAGCAAGAGCGCGAGGTCGCGCATCCGGCGCAGCATGGCGAGGAGGTCAGGCGAAGAACCCCACCCCCCAACCCCCTCCCCTGAGCGGGGAGGGGGAGTCAGACTGCGCACTTTCTCCCCCGCCCCGCTCAGGGGAGGGGGTTGGG
>SXHE01000055.1 GCA_005773755.1 Planctomycetia bacterium | reverse complement strand
CTGGGGGGTGGGGTTTCTTCTCTTCACGCCCCCGAATTGCGCCTGCTCGTTCAAGAAGCCACGGCCGATCTCGCCGTCCTCGAAAGTGCTCATGTGGTGCCGGTGCACCGGCGGTTCGTGCGCCGCGCGGCGAAACTGCGCCGGCTGTTTCGCCCCGCGGTGATCGACTGTTCCGCCGCGCCCGTGCGCACGCTCTCGTACCTGAAGCTGCTGGTCGGCGCGCTGTGCGTCACACGCTACTTGCGGTCGAAGGTGGGCGCGGAACCGAACGTCGGCATCTGGCTGCCGACCGGTCTGGGCGGGGCGCTGGCGAACCTCGGGCTGGTGTTCCTCGGCAAGGCGTCGGTGAACCTGAATTACACCGCGGGCACCGCGGCCGTGCGCAGCGCGGTGAAGCAGGCCGGCGTGCGCGTCGTCGTCACCGCGAAGCGGTTCACGGATCGCGTGCCGCTCGACCTACCGCCCGAAGTGCAGATCATCTATCTCGAAGAGGCGATGGCCGCGACCACAAAGGGGCAGAAGCTCCGCACGCTGCTGCTCGTGCTGTTCGCGCCCGGCTGGTTCCTCGACCGCGTCGTGCTCGGCCTGCACCGGCACAAGCTCGACGACACGCTCACGATCATCTTCAGCAGCGGCAGCACCGGCGAGCCGAAGGGCGTCGTGCTGACGCACCGGAACATTGCCGCGAACACCGACGCCTCGATCCGCACGCTCGAGATCGCGCCGGGCGAAGCACTGTTCGGCATCCTGCCGTTCTTCCACAGCTTCGGCTATACGGTGTGCCTGTGGGCACCACTGAACGCGCCCTGCACCGCGGTGTACTTCCCCGACCCGCGGCAGGCGAAGGAAGTGGGCGACATCGCGCGCACGCACCGCGCCACCGTCATGGCCGCGACCGCGACGTTCCTCCGCTTCTACCTGCGCCGCTGCGGGCCGGACGACTTCCGCACGCTGCGCCTGATCGTATGCGGCGCGGAAAAGCTGCCGGTGAAATTGCAGGACGAGTTCCGCGACAAGTTCGGCGTCCTCCCGCTCGAAGGGTACGGCTGCACGGAACTATCGCCCGTCGTGTCGTGCAGTATGCCGGACGTGAGCGGCAGCGGGTACGCGCAGCAGCGGAACCGGCGCGGGTGCATCGGTCAACCGATCTTCGGCGTCGCGGTGCGCGCCTTCGATCCGAATACGCTCGAACCGCTGCCGCCGGGCGCGGAAGGAGTGCTGTGCGCGAAGGGGCCGAACGTGATGGCCGGCTACCTGCACCAGCCGGAGAAGACCGCCGCGGCCGTGCGCGACGGCTGGTACAACACGGGCGACGCCGGGCTGATCGAACCGGACGGCTTCATCCGCATCACCGGCCGGTTGTCGCGATTCGCCAAGATCGCCGGCGAGATGGTGCCGCTGGAAAAGCTCGACGACGAGATGCACGAGGTGCTCGCGACCGGCGGCGACCGCGTGCTGGCCGTGACCGCGGTGCCCGACGAGAAGCGCGGCGAGCGGATCGTCGTGCTGCACCTGCCCGACTTCGCGGCGCGCCTGAGCGACCTGTTCGCGGCGCTCCCGAAGCGCGGCATCCCGAACCTCTGGGTGCCCGACCGCCGCGACTGCTACCCCGTAGACGCAATGCCCGTACTGGGAACCGGGAAGCTCGATTTGAAGAAGCTCAGCGACCTAGCGAAGGAGTTGGCCGCCAAGTAGGTCGCGTCAATACCGCTGGGTGAAGTCAACCATGATGCCGAGCTTCTTGCCGAGTTCCGCGCCGGCGGGTGTGAGCTTCGATCCTTGCGCCGTGATGTAGCCGACCTTCGGGAACTGTTTCTTGATGATCGGCAGGGCGTCGTCCGTGACCAGCGTGCCGCCGAGTCGGAGGTCGCGCAGGTTCGGTTTCGCGCCGAGGTTCTTCAGACCCGCGTCGCCGATCTTCGCGTTGGTCAGGAATAGGTATCTCAGTTCCTTCAGTTCCGCAAGGTGGGCAAGTCCGGTGTCGTCGACGGCGGTGTCCCACAACCCGAGGCGGACGAGTTGCTTCATCCCGCTCAGGTGCGCGAGGTTCTCGCCCGTGATGGGCGTTTTTGAGAAGTCGATGTGCTTGAGGTTGGGCAACTTGGTGAGGTGCTTCAACCCATCACCCGTCACCTTCTTCTGACCGAGGAGCAGGAGCCATTCCACGTCGGTGAGTGGTGCGAGGTGTTTCAGGTCGTCGTCAGTAATCTCGCAGCCTGTTCGCGGGAAGTGAACTTCGCTGATCGGCTTGCCCGGCTTCATCTCGTGGCGGGACACTTTCGCGCCGAGTTTCTCCAGAGCCGCGACCGCGGCGCGCACCTCCGGCGTGTCGTCCGCACCGACCGGAGCGGCGAGCGTCAGAGCCGTGAAGAGTACGATCGTGCACATCGGTTCGACCCCGAAGAGATGCCCCGAAGATACCCGGCCGCGGGTCGCGGTGCTACCGGCAGCCGCCTTCGCGAACCATCGGGGCCGCCGATGCCGCTAAACTGAGGGCATGGCTCTTTCCAACTGTCGGGTTGTTCTGGTCCGTCCGCACTACGCCGGGAACCTCGGGGCGACGGCGCGCGTGATGCGCAACTTCGGCCTGTCCGACCTCGTGCTGGTCGCGCCGTACTGCTTCGCCACCGACCTCGACGCGCGGCGGATGGCGACGCACGGCCTCGCGGTGCTCGATTCCGCGCGCGTCGTGCCGGACCTGGGCGACGCGCTCGCGGACTGCGTGCACAGCTTCGCCACGTCGTCGCTCACGGCGGGCGTGGTGCGCGGCGGCACCATCGGCACCGCGGCCGAGCGGATGCCGGAACTGCTCGCCACCGCGAGCGCGGGGCCGGCCGCGCTCGTGTTCGGCCCAGAGCCGCACGGCCTCAGCAACGAAGAGATCGGCCGCTGTCACGGGCTGGTTCACGTCCCGGTGGACCCGGAGTACGGTTCGCTGAACCTCGCGCAGGCGGTCGCGATCTGCTGCTACGAGTTGCGGCGGGCGTGGTCGAAGACGGTGAACGAGGCCCGCGGGTTGCCGCAGCTTCCGGTGCGCGCGGTCGCCGCGTTCGCGGATCAAGAGCGCATGTTCGAGCACCTGCGCGAGGCGCTCACCGCGGTCGGCTACCTGTTCGGCGACAAGGCGGACTCGCTGATGCACGGCCTGCGGCACCTGATCGGCCGCGCGCAACCGACGCACCAGGAGGTGAAGATTCTGCACGGCCTCGCGCGGCAAGTACTGTGGGCCGCGGGGCAGATGAAGGGGCAGGACGGCGCGCCCGAAGAGTGACACTCACCCCGTGCGAATCTCCAGTCGGGTGCGTCCCATTTTCGCGCGCTCGGCCCCTTCGCGAGTGGCCTTCGTCCCGGTCGCGTCGATGAACCGCACCTTCGGCGCGCCGGCCAGCGCCTTCAGCCCGGCGTCGGTCAGCTTCGTGCGCGCGAAGTTTGCGTCTTCCAGGTCGGGCAGCGCGCCGAGGATCGTCGCGGTGCCGTCGCCCGCCTGCGTGCCGGACAGGTCGCACTTGGTCAGCTTCTTCATGCCCCTCAGCACCGCGAGGCCGGCGTCCGTCACCGGGCAGCCGGACAGGTACAGGTGCGTCAGGTTGGGGAACTTGGCGAGGTGCGCCGCGCCGGCGTCGCCGATCTTGGTGTTGCCGACGTACAGCCGCCCCAGCGCCGGCCGCTCCGCGAACGCCGCGAACCCCGACCCATCAATCGCGGTTTCAGATACGTCCAGCGCGCGCAGCGCGGGCAGGTCTTTGAGGTCACGCAGTCCGGTGTCGGTGGTCGGCGTGCCGCACAGGGACAGGTCCGCGAGTTTCGTCGCGTTGCGCAGGTGGTGAACGCCGGCGTCCGTGACCGGGCACGATTCGATGTTCAAGAGTTGGAGTGCCGGCAGCGCCGCGACCGCTTCCAACCCGGCGTCGCTGAACTTGCTGTTCTGGGCGGCAATCTCGCGGAGTTTCGACCACCCGGGCGCGGCGAACGCGGTGCCGCTGACCGGTGTGTGGACCAGAATCAGCCCGTCCAGCGCCGGCAGCGCGGCCAGTTCTTTCAGCCCGGTGTCTGTGATCTTCGTCCGAAAGAACGCAACGTTTTCCAGACTCTTGACGCGCCCGAGGTGCCGGCCCGCGGCGTCGGTCACGGGGCACTCGGAAACGGTGACGGCCTTCAACCGCGTCAGCCCCGCGAGTGCGTCGAACCCGGCCCCGGTGACGTTCGGGCACTGGTGCAGCGCGAGCTGTTCGAGGTACTCGAAATCGGCGACGTGGCGCAGCAGCGCGTCAGTGAGCTTCGGCCCTTCGGCGTTCAGCGCGACGACACACTTCGTGCCTTTGAGCGCCGCGAAGACGGGGTCGGGGTCGGTGTTCGCGTCGATGCGAATCTCGTAGCCGCCGTTCTGGGCCTCGTGAACGGTCGCGCCCTTCTTCTCGGCCGCCGCGACGCGGGCCTTGTCCGCGGCCGTGACCGGCACCGCCTGCGCCGGCTCCGGGTCGGTGATCTTCGGCGCAATCGGCGGTGTCACCTTCGGCTGGGGTTGGGGTGCGGGATCACCACCCCGTCGCTCGCGCTCCGGGTTCGCCGGGGCTTCTGGCGGCGCGTCGGGCTTCGCGCCACACCCGACGAGCGCGCCGAGCAGCAACAGGAAACTGATTTGGCGCGCGCTCATCAGAAGGCCCCTCGTTGCGAAGCCGCGAGCGGCTTGTCAGTCGCCACCGCCGCCACACCCGCCTCCACCACCACAGCCCCCGCCACCGCCTCCGCCACCACCACAACCGGAGCCGCAGCCGCTGCCGCCGCACCCGCCGGACGAGGCTTCGCTGGTCTGGCGCGGGTACCACGTTTGCAGCGGGGCGAACATCGTGCCGGCCAGGACCGCCGTGCCGAACAGCGCGACCGCCATGCCGGGATCCGCGCCGTCCGCCAACGTCCCGCCGGACCGCAGCGCCTCGCTGCGCTCCTTCTGCTTTGCCAGAATCGCCGCGCCGCGGTTGCTCAGGCGCGTCGAACCGCCCGCGGCGAACAGCAGCCCGATCAGCCCGCCAATGACCGTCATCGAGCCGAGGTAGCCGACCGGCCGGCGCTCTTGAACGCCCATCAGGAACCGCGGGGCGGCGAGACACAGGATCACCAGCACCAGCGGGGCCACCGACACCATGAACACGCTGAACCGGCTGCCGATGGACAGCATCAGTCCGTCCTCTTGCATCCGCCCGGCGCGCGAGGCATAGGCCGATTCCACCGCGTCCTTGACCGGCTTCATCGCGGTCGGCTCGTTGCTCATGGGCAGGGCGCGGAATACGGCCGCTTCGCTCGCGGTCGCTTCCATCGGCAGCGGGCCGTTGGCGCGGAGCGTCTTGCCATCCTCGCCCACGGTCGCCGCCCCGCGACTCACGAGCCGGGCAATCGCGGCCGTCATCAGCCGCGGCGCGCCGCCGGCGAGGTACGCGGTCTGCTCCCAGTCCAGTTCGTGCTTGTCGTCGTCGGGCAGCGGATTCGGGGCCTTCGCGAAGGACCGCAGCACGCGGCCGACGCACACCGCGCCGACCAGCGACAGGGCCATTACCAGGAGGAAGTCGTTGTTCTTCAGCGCGAACGGGTTCAGCCCGCCGTCGCATCCGGGAACCAGCAGAGCGACGACCGCGAACGCCAGCACCAGCCCCGCGACCCGCTTCACCGGGGCCTTGGGGACCACCCAGTTGCGGGCGGTGTTCACCGCGCGGTGGCTGAGGTCGTCGCCGAAGCGCGTCGCGCTCGCGGGCCACACGTCGGCGGGCGGCGCGTGGCCGAAGGTGTCGCGGTAGGTGGCGAGCGTGTCGGCGTACATGGCGAGGTGCTTCTCGCCCTCGGCCGGGCCGCCCTTTGTCGGCTCGTGGTGGAGCGGGCGGCCGAGCACGTCGCCGCAGAACCGCTTCCAGTACGACTTGGTGTAAGTGAGGTGGAGGTGCCAGGCCGCGTCCACGTCTTCGGACGGGCACACCGGAGCGGAGCCGGTGACGGCCAGGAACGCGAACCGCTTGTACTCCTCGACGACGCGCTCCGCGTAGGAGCGGGACCAGCCGTTCTCGCGGGCGAGCCGCGCCACGAAGGGCAGGGCGACGTCGCCGCCGTCGATGTCGAATGCCAGGATGCGGGCCAACAGACCGGCACGTTCAGGGGACATACACGATCCTCAAGAGGTACGAATCGCTACTCGCAGTGTACTTCGCCGCAGGTCGCGACTCGTTGGAAATGCGTGCGATTAAGTGGAATCGGTGAAGACAAACGCTCTGGTGAGTACAGATGAGACTCCGAACCACGCTACGGAGTGCAGCGTCTTCCGAAACGCAAAACGACAACAATAACTTGGGTATGCTCAAGGGCAACGCCCTGCTTAGGCTGCCACACCCCTTCGGAGTGAAGGCAAGTTTCGCTCACATTGCGTTCAACTGCGATCAAGAGCGCGGAAGGCGCGCCGCGCCTTGCTAAGATTGTGGAAATGGACCCAGGTGCGCCGCTGACGTTCGACGCTGTGCCCGTGCCGACGCCACCCGGCGCGCCGCTGGCCGTCGAACTGGTGCCCGCGCCCGACCCGTGGGCCGTCGCCCGGAAGCTGGCCCACCTCCCGCACCTCCTGTTCCTCGACAGCGCCGAGAAGCACGGCGACAGGGGAAGGTACTCGTATGTGAGTGCTGTGTCAGGCGGTTTCATCCACCGCCCACCTCCAAGTGGTGCGCCGTTTCGGTTTCCGTTTGAAGGCTTTCCGTTCGGCACCTTTCGGCCGTCTTTGATTCCGGCCTTGCCACCCTTTCAAGGTGGCTTGGCGGGACTGTTCGGCTACGATCTGTGCCGCCGATTTGAAAGAGTTCCGCTGAACCATTGGGACGAGTTCGGCACGAGCGAAATGTCCGTCGGAGGTTACGACTGGGTTGTCAGTTTTGATCACTGCCAGAACCGAGCGTGGGTCGTCTCAACCGGCTTCCCACACGGCGCTGAGGGCGACCGCGCGTTCCACGCAGCCAAATACCTTCGCTTGGTTCTTTCTCGCCTTCAGGTTCCAACGCGCCCCCCGGAACGCACCAGCGAGACACCAGTAAGCACAGACGCGCTCGCGCCGCAGTACCCGCTGCCGGGCTTCCCCGGCGTCACGAGTAACTTTGACCGCGCCGGGTACGAGGCCGCGGTGCGGCGGGCGGTCGAGTACGTTCACGCCGGCGACTGCTTTCAGGTGAACATCTCGCAGCGGTTGCTCGCGCCGCTCCGCGAACACCCGCTTGAGCTGTACGGAAGGCTGCGCGAGCGGAACCCGGCCCCGTTCGCCGCGTACTTCGACCTCGGTGACTTTCAGATTCTCAGCGCGTCGCCGGAACGCTTCTTGCGGATTCACCCTGGGGGAGAAGTCGAGACGCGGCCGATCAAGGGCACGCGCCCGCGCGGGAAGACGCCCGACGAGGACGCGGCGCTGGTCCGCGACCGCGCCGCGAGCGCGAAGGACCGGGCCGAGAACGCGATGATCGTGGACCTGCTCCGCAACGACATCGGCAAGGTGTGCGAGTTCGGCTCCGTGAGCGTGCCGCGCGTGTGCGAGGTGGAAACCTTCCGCTTCGTGCATCACCTCGTCTCGGAGGTGCGCGGGAAGCTGCGGCCGGGCCTGGGGCCGCTCGACCTGCTGGCGGCGGCGTTCCCGGGCGGTAGCGTGACCGGCGCACCGAATGTGCGGGCGATGGAGATCATCGCGGAGTT
>SXHE01000613.1 GCA_005773755.1 Planctomycetia bacterium | reverse complement strand
CGGCACGTTCACGCCGCCTTCGCCCTGAATCGGTTCCAGCATCACGGCGCAGGTCTCGCCGTCGATCACTTTCGCGATGCTGTCGAGGTCGCCGTAGCTCGCGTAGTTGAATCCCGGCAACATCGGCTCGACGCCCGCGTGGTACTTGGGCTGCGCGGTCGCGGTGAGCGCGCCCATCGTGCGGCCGTGGAACCCGCCCGTCAGGGTGACGATCTTGTACTTGCCCTTCGGTTTGCCGTTGAGCCGGGCCAACTTGATCGCGGCCTCGTTCGCCTCGGTGCCGCTGTTGCAGAAGAACGACATGCCGCCGAAGTCGGTGCGCTCGCCCAGCGCCTGCCCCAGCAGCGCCTGCGCCTCGGTGTACCAGGTGTTCGGAACGTGGATGAGCGCAGCGACCTGCTCCTGAACCGCCTGCACCACGCGCGGCGGGCAGTGGCCGAGCAACCCGCACCCCCAGCCGGGGAAGAAGTCGAGGTAGCGGTTGCCCTCGGCGTCCCACACCCACGAGTTCAGCCCGCGAACGAGCGCGACCGGATACCGGGTGTAGTTCCCGATCAGGTGTTTCTTCGCCAGGGAAATGATCTGCTCGCTGGAAAGCAGTTCGGTTGTTGTCATGTCAGGTAACGAAAGGGATAAGGGAGGTTTTGTTAGCCGCAATCTGTTTCGAGAGTTGGGGAACCCCGCGGGTTCCCCAAAACCCTCCTGTCAGGCGAGCGCGAAGCTCAATCGTGCCGAATGGCGGTGCCTTTGAACGTGTCGTGGAGGAACACGTCCAGCAGGGAGAACTTTTCCCTGCCGTCGAGAATGAGCGCCGTGTTCGCGCCGGCTTCGAGCGCCTCGAAGCACGCCTCGACTTTCGGCACCATGCCGCCGTCGATGACGCCGGCGGTGATCAGGTCGCGGGCTTCGCGCTCGGTGAGAGAGGGGATGAGCGAGTCCGGGTTCGCGCGGTCGCGGAGTACGCCCGGCGTGTCGGTGAGGAAGACGGCCTTGTCCGCCTTCAGCGCGCCGGCGACAGCGGACGCCGCAGTGTCGGCGTTCACGTTCAGCCACCCGCTGTCGGCGTCGAGTGCGAGCGACGGTATGACGTACACCGTAGTTGAGCTGATTCTGAAACTCTCAAGCCATTCCGCCCCAACCTCAGTGATGGTGCCGACTCGCCCGAGATCGATGGGTTGAAGCTCCGGCCCGGTCAGGAGAAGACGCTCGCCGTGAAGCGGGAAGATCGGTCCGCCAACCGCGCCGGGCAGAACCCCCAAGGACGAGAGACGAATCAAGAGTTTCGCATTAATCTGCCAAAGCACCCGCGTCACAATCGCGAGCGTGGCGTCGTCGGTGTAGCGGCGACCGGCCACCTTCTTCGGCGTGAGGCCGGCTTCGGCCATCGCGCGGTCGATGGGCTTGCCGCCGCCGTGGACGAGTACGAGCTGTACACCGAGCTTGTTGAGGGTAGCGACGGAGCGGAGGCAGGCTTCGGTTGCGGCGGGGTCTTCCATCGCGCTGCCGCCGAGCTTCACCACTACTGGGCGGGCGCGGTGTTCCGCGATCCGCTCGACGGCGGCGGCGAAGGCTTCGGCGGAAAGGCGCGGCTCGGCCATCGACGGCGGCCCACCACATTCCAGCGGCTGCTGGATAGAAACGAAAAATCCATCGTATGCACTGGTCGGAACAGCGTCAACGGCCGGGCCGGGTTTTCAACCTGGACCCCATCGAGTGCCAGAAGTACAGTTTCGACATCACTTCCAGAAGGTGAGCCAACCGTGACAGACGATCGCGTTAGTTCTGGTGGTCACGACGGTGAGCACACGGGCCTCACGACCTCACTCGGCTTACTCGAACGGGCGAAAGCTCAGGAGCCGGCCGCCTGGTCGCGGCTCGTGACGCTGTATTCGCCACTGATCGACCACTGGTGCCGCGCGTGCCGCGTGACCGAGCACGAATGGGCCGATGTGAAGCAAGAAGTGTTCCTGGCGGTGTGGCGTAACCTGGGTGGCTTTCGGAAGGAGCCGGAGCGCGGGTCGTTTCGCGGCTGGCTGCGAACCATCACCCGGAGCAAGATCACGGACCAGCACCGGAAGCGCCCGGCCGACGCGACCGTTGTGGGATCGGCCCCGCTGGATCACGTTTCGGAGCCGAGCGACGGTTCGGAGACGCCGGTGATCTCCACCGAACTGGGCCACGTGTACGCGCAAGCGCTGGCCCTGTTGGAACGGGACTTCGTGCCGGCGACGTGGCGGGCCTTTTGGCTCGTCGCGGTCGAGTGCCGCCGCGCGGAGGACGTGGCCGCGGAGCTGGGTCTGAGTACCAACGCCGTGTATCTGGCCAAGTCGCGCGTGCTGCGGCGACTGCGCGACGAGTTCGGAGACTTCCTGGATCCGCCGCCCGACGCGCCGTGACGCGGCGGGCGGACACATACGGGGCATTGCCCATGTCCGCACCGCCTGCTCTCGCTTGCCTTTCCGCCGACGCCCTCACCGCGTTCGACTTGGGCACCGTCGCGGAACACGAACTCGATCAGATCGCCGACCACCTCGACGGCTGTACGTCGTGTCAGCGGGCGCTCGCGCGCCTCGACACCTCCGCCGATCCGCTCATCCGCGGGCTGCGCCGCAACGCCCGGCCGCAGCCGGTTTCCGAGCCGACCCCGGTGCCGTCGATCGGCTCCGCGTTCCGGGCGACGGTCGATTTCGCGCCCGCGGTTGCCGGCGACGGGGCCACCGTCGTGCGCAAGAGTGACACGCCGCGCGGCTCCGCGACCGGGCCGAACCGCTCGGCGCTTCCCGACGGCGTCCTCGCCCCGCCGGAAGCGCTCGACGAGATCGGGCGGCTGTCGACGTACCGCGTCCTGCGCGAGATCGGTCGCGGCGGGATGGGGGTAGTGTTCGAAGCGGAAGACACCCAACTACGTCGGCGCGTCGCGCTGAAGGTCATGCTGCGCGGCTCGACCGACACCCTCCACCGCGAGCGGTTCCTGCGCGAGGCCCGCACCGCCGCGGCGCTCACGCACGACCACATCGTGCCCGTCTTCCAGGTGGGCGAGGATCGCGGCCACTTGTTCATCGCGATGCCGCTGCTCAAGGGCGAATCGCTGAAAGCCCGACTCGACCGCGAACCGCCGCTGGCGCTGGCCGACGTGTTGCGGATCGGCCGCGAGACCGCGACCGGGCTGGCCGCGGCGCACGCCCGCGATCTCGTTCACCGCGACATCAAGCCCGATAATCTGTGGCTCGAATCGGCCGAGAACGAGCCGACAGCGCCACCCCGCGTGAAGATTCTCGACTTCGGGCTGGCGCGCGGGGCGAACGACGATGCCGCGGTGACCGGCTCCGGCGGCGTCGTCGGCACGCCGGCGTACATGGCCCCGGAACAGGCCCGCGGCGACGAGGTCGATACCCGCGCCGACCTGTTCAGCCTCGGCGTGCTGCTGTACCGGCTCGTCACCGGGCGCAGGCCGTTCGGCGGCCGGGATGTGCCCTCGACCCTGCTCGCGGTGTGTTACGATACGCCCCGTCCCCCGGTCGAACTCGCTCCATCCGTCCCTCTCCCTCTTTCGGACCTCATCATGCGCCTGCTCGACAAGTCGCCAGACGTCCGCCCGTCCGCTCGTGACGTGGTCACCGCTCTCGCGGCCCTGGAGGACTCGTTCCGCGGGTCGCCCACGGCCTCGTTCGGGGTCGCGCTGCCCCAAGTCGATTCCGGGTCGTGGGTCGCGCCGAAGCCGGTGCGCAAGGCCCCGCGCCGGCGCTGGCCGGTGGCCCTCGCTATGCTCTTCGCGCTCGTCGGGATTTCGGCTGTGGTCATCGTCGAGATTCTCGGCAAGGTGCCGAAAGCGGGATTGGATGACCGCGCGATTTCGGCTGTGGTCATCATCGAGATCGTTGACAAGGATGGGAACAAAACGAGGGTGGAACTTCCCGTCGGAAGTACGTTCAAGGTTCGACCCGATGGGACGTACGAGATCGTTCCGCCAAAAGGCCAACCCGCGCCGAAACCCGCCGAACCACCGGCCGTACCGAAGCCGGCCGAGCCGCCGACGTGCGGCCTCCGGCGCGAGCTGTTCGTCGACGCGGAGTTGAAGAAGCCGTTGGCGGGGGCGAAGAGCGTCGATGCCGTCATGCAGTGGGGCTGGGGCGAGAACCGGCCCGACGCGCGGATCGCGGACGGGGCCGCGTTCGCGGTCCGCTGGACCGGCTTCATCAAGTCGCCGAAGCAGGCCGAGTACCAGTTCCGGTTCGTCGCGCGCGGCGGGCTGCGTGTTACGATCAACGGCGAGAAAGTCGTCAACGACTGGGACGCGGCAACCACCGATACGACCAAGAAGGTCGCGCTCAACGGCCGGGCGCAAGAGGTCGTGATCGAGTACCGGTCCGCGACCGGGCGCGCGGACTTCGCGTGGCTGTGGACCGACCCGGTTTGGGGCGGCGAGCGCCCGGTGCCCACGAGCATCGTGTTCCCGGATCGCGAGTCGGCCGACCGGCCGAGCGCGCCGACCAACCAGGAACTCGTTCAACCGGACGAGATGTGGCGCATCCCGCCGGACGCCCGCGTGCCCGCGACCGCGTTCTCCGCGAACGGTCGGTTCGTCGCCTTCGCGCGCGACACGCCCGATCGGATCGAGCTGTTCGACCGACTCGACGGTAAGCAACCCGAGCGCCTCACGGTGGCCCATCGCGTCGCCGACATCGCGTTCTCGCCGGACAACTCGCTCCTCATTGCCGGCGGCAAGGACAAGGACGGAACGGTCCAGATGTGGGACACGAAGACCTGGGCCACCGTGAACAAGTTGGTGAGCGGGAAGCCGGTCGCGCGGGTCACGTTCGCGCCGAACGGGAAGTGGTTCGCCGGCGTCGGCGAGGACGGCGTCGTCACCGTCTGGAACGCGGACGCGACCGAGAAGAAGGTGACGCTGGCGACCGTGGTAACGCACGCGATCGGTTGGGCCGACGGTGGCAACCGGGTGCTGACGCTGGGCGGCGACGGCATCCCGCGCGAGTGGAACCCCGAGAGCGGGAAGAAACTGGCCGACCACGTGCGAATCGCCACCGCGGACGCAACGGCCGCGACCTTCACCGCCGACGGAACGCGCGCGGTCGTCGCGTCGTTCCAGAAGCGGACCGGCACGGGCACGCTCGAGCTGATCGAACTCGCGACCGGGAAGCCGGTGTGCTCCGCGACGCTCGCGGTGCCGGCCGGGCGCGTCGCCGTGTGGGGCAACGGCCGTTGGGTCGCGACCGGCGTTTCGGAAGACTGGTGGAACAAGGGGGCCAAGCACACCGCCTACGACGCGCTCGTTCTGTACGAGCCGGCCGCGGACAAGACGCTGCGCGAGGTCCACCGCTTCGCCGGCCACACGAAGTGGGTCGATGCGCTCGTGTTCGGCCCCGACGGAAAGACGCTCGCCTCGGGTTCGAGCGACCGCTCCTGGCGTCAGTGGCGGCTCCCCGCGCGCCCCGCGCCCAAGTAGGTTGCGACCGCGCGGATTCCCGACAGACGTTCGCGTTATCTGGGGTGTCGTCGCCCGTTCGGGGTGATCTGCGCCCACGCGATCCCGAACTTGATCCCCAGGTGGGCGTTGGAGTGATCCCGTGGCCCACCGTGTCCGTCGGTCCGCGCGCGCCTTTACGCTGATCGAGCTGCTCGTCGTCATCGCCATCATCGCGATCCTGATCGGCCTACTGCTCTCTGCCGTGCAGAAGGTGCGCGCGGCCGCCGCGCGCATGAAGTGCCAGAACAACCTCAAGCAGTTGGGGCTGGCGCTGCACAACTTCGCCAACGACAAAGACGGAAAGCTGCCGCACCTCACCATTCCGCAAACTGTCGTGAACAGTGGGTCGAGCGACCCACTCGCCGGATGGTCGTACCATAGCCAACTGCTCCCGTACATCGAGCAGGTACCAATCGAATACACCCGAAAAATGAGACTCGGTGTACCGCCGTGGTTGGACCCGGTTCAGGTGGCCCGAGTTTCCCAGGTGATCCCCGGTTTGCTGTGCCCAAGCGACGTCGGAAAGCCGATGCACCCGATCGGTTACTACCCCGGCTTCTACGGGCCGTACAACTACGTCGCGTGCAGCGGTCCCGGAACGAACGGTAGCCAACACATACTCGAGGACGGCACGCGCCTTGACACCGACGGCGCGTTCGTCCCAAAAAATCAACTGGGCTTTGCCGATTTCGGTGACGGGGTGAGCAACACGATGGTGATGAGCGAGTGGACGCTCGGGGCGGGCGCGGATGTGGCCGCCCCGCCCTCGAAGCTCGATGTGCGCACCGCAACCGCTCTGTACCGCGTGTCGGGTGCCACGCTCAGCGACGCGGACTGTTTGTCGTGGGCGAACATGGCGGGCGGGCCGAATAGCGATCCGCGCGACAACTACCGCAACGGGATGACGGGCGGCATCTGGTCCGAGACGGGGTACGGATGTAGTTACCAAGCGTACCTTCAACCGAACGACCCCCGGCCCAGTTGTCAGGTCCGGCGGGCGTGGTGGTACGCGGCGCGCAGCCGGCACTCCGGCGGGGTGAATGTCGTGCTGGGCGACGGGAGCGTGCGGTTCGTCAGCGACTCGATCGCGCCGGCGACGTGGCAGGGTTTGAGCACGCGCAGTGGCGGCGAAGTGTTGGGCAATTACTAACGCCCCGCGCCGCTCGCGGCTTCGCGACAGACGTTCGCGAAGCCGCGAGGGAGTTAGTCCGGGCTGGGCGGGGCGAAGGAGCCGTCCCAGTCTTGCGGGGGCTTGCGCTTGGTCTTGTCCATGACGCGCATCAGGCAGTGCGCCGCGGGGTCGGACGAGAACTGCGCCGTGAGCGCGTCGTAGGCTTCCGCCCACTCGCCCGCGGTGAACTGATCGACGATCCCGTTCCACTCCGCACGCTGCCAGTCGTGAACGCTCGGCGTGTGCGCGGAGTACAGTTCGTGCGCCCACAACGGTTCGGGGAAACCCTTCGCCCGGACCTTACCCAGCGGGCGCGTTAGCATCTCGCGCCCGGTCGGGTCGCACACCGCGATCCGGTCGGCCACCTCTTGCGACACGATGATCGGAACGCCGAACGCCTTCGTTATCGCTTCGAGGCGGAACGTCAAGTTTACCACGGGGCCGTACAGATCGACGACGGCGAGGTCGTGCGCGCCGAGCCGCCCGGCGACCGCGGTGCCGTGCGTGAGGCCGACCCCGCAGCGCCCGGCCTGCGACCACGAGTTGAGTCGCCCCTGGATCGTGAGGGCCGCGCGCGCGGCCATTTCCACCTGCCGGTCGTGAACCTTCGGCCAACCCCAGAAGCCGAGCACCGCGTCGCCGCGGAACCCGCCCACGACGCCGTCGCGGTCGGTGATCGCCCCGGACATGACCGATAGCGCGTTGCTCACCTCGCGCTGCGCGCCGAGCAGATCGGCGGCGTTCTGCGACGCGAACAGCGAGTAGTTGCGCAGGTCGCAGAACAGCGTCGTGATCTCCTTCTCCTTCGGCGCGAGCATCCGCTCCAACTCGTCCGGGTCGTCCAGGTACTTCCACAGGCTCTGCGGCCACGCACGGCGAATCACCTTGTTCTGCTGCGTGAGCCGGCTGACGCGGAGCGTCGTTTCGATCATGCCGACCAGCAGTTCGGCGATCTTCTGGTACTGCGTCAAGTCGTTGACGATCTTGTCCTGAGCGGGCTTGTCGAGCAGGTTCCACTGGCCGGCTGTTTGCCCGGCGACGTAGAGGGCGTAGCGCGAGCCGTCCTGGAACGGCGTGCAGACGGCCCACGGGGTGACGCCGTGAACGTGCGTGTCGGCCATCGTCAGATCGGCCCCGGTCTGGCCGGCTTGATCCGGCGACCAGCAGTGCAGGCAACTGCGGCGGCGCTCCATGATGGCGCGGTGCGACAGCCGGCGCGACGGCATGAACCCGTTGGCCCCGTGCGACGACTTGGGCCGCACGTTCGATTCGACGAGGATGATG
>SXHE01000612.1 GCA_005773755.1 Planctomycetia bacterium | reverse complement strand
TGTTGAATCGGATGTTGAAGTAGGAAAAGATACGTTGGGGAAACTGGTGGAACAATCCAAAATTCTACCAACTTGCGGTATGATAGCTTCTATAACAAGAGATGCAGGTGGAGTGATTAATTTCCCCTATGGTGAAGATGGTCCACGCGAAGCTCACCGGCTTGGCGGGCTTGGCCTCCTCCTCGCCGGCGTGCTGTTTCTTGGCGTGCTCGATCTTCTCGTGGATCTCGAACGTGCTCTTGCCGATCAGAAACAGCCCGCCGCCCAGCAGGATCAGGTCGCGGAACGACACCTCACGGGCCTCGATGTCGGTCAGCACGCCGAACGTCGGCAGCGTGAACAGCGGGCTGGTCAGGCCGAGGAGCAGGAACAGCGAACCGAGGAGCGCGAGCCGGGTGCCGAGCGCGGCCAGCAGGCCGATCCGCCGCGCCCGCGGCTGCTGTTCCTTCGGCAGCTTGCTCGCGACGATGGCGATGAAGATGATGTTGTCCACGCCCAGGACGATCTCCATCGCCGTGAGCGTCAGCAGGCCGAGCAGAATCGCCATGAGCGGCAGCGCGTCGTCGCGCACGATCTTGATCTCGCGCACCTCGGACTTTTTCATCTGGAGCGGCTGCGCGACGCCGGGGATCTCGATCACGAACACGTCGTGAACGACCCGACCGCCGACGTGCGACTTGTCCGCCAGTTTCACCGAGTCGTGCGAATGGCTCTCCGCGTCGGTTGTAATCGTTATTTGCTTGACGTGCTTCATCCGCACCGTGCGGCTGCCGGTGTCGGTCTCCACGGTGACGGCGGAGAGTTTGAGTTTCCCCTTCACCGTCTCGCCCTGGACCGGCTTGAGTTCCACCGTGGGGAACTCGGCCGCGTCGTCGGCCGCGGGGGTGCCGGTGCCGGGCGTCTGGCCGAACGCCGGGCGCAGCAGGGCGAACAGTGTGACGGCCAGGCCCATCGACAGGACGAACCAGGGGAACGGGCGGCGCGGCATGGTAGACCCTGTGGGAGGCGATGACTTCTGACGACTCTAGCGACCAATCGGCACGAAAGCCACCTGTTTAGCGTTCGTCTCGACGGCGCGAGTATTCGCCCGTTGCCAATCGCGTGCCGCGGGCGGACAATCCGCTACATGAGCCGCGAACAACACCTTCAGCGCGTCCTCGACTGCGGGATCGTCGCCGTCGTTCGGTTTTCCGACCCCGCACCCCTCGTGCGCGTGGTCGAGGCACTGGCCGCGGGCGGCGTCACGGTCGCGGAAGTGACCTTCACCGTGCCCAACGCGCTGGACGTGATCCGCGCCGCGAAGCAGCAACTGGGCGACCGCGTGCTGCTCGGCGCGGGCACCGTGCTCGACCCAGAGACCGCGCGGGCCGCGTTCCTCGCCGGCGCGGAGTTCGTCGTCGCCCCGACGGTGAACCCCGACGTGATCCGCATGTGCCGCCGCTACGACAAGCTGGTGATGCCCGGCGCGTTCACCCCGACGGAAGTGCTGACCGCGTGGGAGGCCGGTGCGGACATCGTGAAGGTGTTCCCGGCCGAGGTGGTCGGCCCGGCGTTCTTCCGTGCGCTGCGCGGCCCGCTCCCGCAGGTGAAGCTGATGCCCACCGGCGGTGTCGATCTGAGCACCGCGGCCGAGTTCCTCCGAGCAGGGGCCGTGTGCCTGGGCGTCGGCTCGCAGATGGCCGACCCGAAGGCCATCGCCGCCAGCGACTTCGCCCGCATCACCGAACTGGCGAAGCAGTACGCCGACATCGTGAAGCGCCACCGGGCCTCGTGACCGGGCGAACCCGGAGCGTGAGTGACGGGGTGCGTGTTCCCACCCCGTCGCTCACGCTCCGGGTTCGCCAATACGGAACCTCTCATGCCAGACGTCATCGCGTTCGGGGAAGTCATGGTGCGGCTCGCGCCGCCGAACTTTCAGCGGCTCGAACAGACCCGGTCGCTCGACGTCGAAATCGGCGGCGCGGAGCTGAACACCGCGGCGGGGCTGGTGCGCCTGGGTCGCTCCGCGGCCTGGGTGTCGCGCGTGCCGAACAACCCGCTCGGCAAACTCGTCATCAATCGCGTGCGCGAGATCGGCGTGTCCGATCAGTTCGTACAGGTCACGGAGGAGGGGCGCTGTGGGGTGTACTTCCTGGAGTTCGGGGCCGCGCCGCGGGCCAGTTCCATCCTGTACGACCGCAAGGATTCGTCCATCGCGCTGGTGCAGCGCGGGCAGTTCGATTGGCCGACGATCTTCACCGGGGCGAAGTGGCTGCACATCTCCGGCATCACCGCGGCGCTCAGCCCCGGCGCGGCGGAAGTGGTGGACGAGGCCATGCACGCGGCCCGCGACGCCGGCGTACAAGTGTGCTTCGACCTGAACTACCGCTCGAAACTATGGCCGAAGGAACACGCGGCGCAAGTGCTGAGCCTCTTGCTGCCGCAGGTGGACGCACTCATCGCCAGCGAGGCGGACGCGGAGCACCTGTTCGGCATCACCGGCGAAGACTTCACCGAAGTGGCGGAGGGGCTGGTCGAGCGGTTCGGGGGGTCCGTCGTGGCCGGCACGCGGCGCGAGGCCCCGCTGGTGTGGCGCAACCGGTTCGCCGCGGTCGGCTACACAAAGGGCCAGACCTACGAATCGGCGTGGTACGAGGTCGAGATCGTGGACCGGCTCGGCGCGGGCGACGCGCTGGCCGCCGGGTTGATTCACGGCCTGATCGACGGCGACCTGAAGAAGGGGCTGGACTACGGGGCCGCGATGGGCGCGCTGAAGCACACCGTTCCCGGCGATTTGCCGTGGCTCACGAGGGACGAGATCGAGGACGCGATGCAGGGCCAGGGGCTGCGCATCCGCCGCTGAACGACTTCCTTCCACCCACTTTCTTCCCATTTCGCAAGGGCAATCGCCGGAACCGGACACTTCGCCTTGTCCGCTCCGGCCTCGCCCCGATACCATGAGATGTTCGCCCCCGAAAAGGCTTCCGGGGGCTGCCAGTACCATGACGGTGACCATGCCGCCGAAGATCGCGAAGGCGCTCGCCCCCAGCGCGCCGCCCATGAGCTTCGACCCGACGAACCCGTTCATCGTCCAGTCGGATCGCTCCGTTCTGGTCGAGGTGGACAATCCGAAGTACACCGAGGCGCGCGACGCGATCGCGCCGTTCGCGGAGCTTGAGAAAAGCCCCGAACACATCCACACCTACCGCATCTCGAACCTGTCGCTGTGGAACGCCGCCGCCGCCGGGTTCAGCGCCGACGAAGTGGTCGGCGTGCTCCAGCGGTACACCAAGTTCCCGATCCCGCAGAACATCCCCACCGACATCGCCGAGACCGTCGCGCGGTACGGGCGCGTGAAGCTCGAGCGCATCGACGCCGACCACCTGAAACTCGTCTGTTCCGACAAGCCGCTGCTCGCGGAGTTGGCCCGCAACAAGAAGGTGAAGGAGTACCTGGGCGAGAAGATCGACGACACGACCTTCGCGGTCACGCCGGCCTTTCGCGGCGTGCTGAAGCAGGCGCTCATCACGGTCGGCTACCCGGCCGAGGACATCGCCGGGTACACCGAGGGCGCGCTGCTGCCGATCGCGCTGCGCGACACGATGGTTCACGACGGCGCGCCGTTCAACGTGCGCGACTACCAGCGCGAAGCGGCGGACGTGTTCCACGCCGGCGGTGACGTGCGCGGCGGCAGCGGCGTCATCGTGCTCCCCTGCGGCGCGGGCAAAACGGTCGTCGGCATCATCGCCATGTCGCTGCTCCAGAAGAACACGCTGGTGCTGACCACGAGCATCACGGCCGTGAAGCAGTGGCGGCGCGAGATCATCGACAAATCGACGCTGACGGCCGACGAGGTGAAGGAGTACACCGGCGAGACGAAGGACATCGGCCCGGTCACGGTCGCGACGTACCAGATTCTGACGTACCGGCCGGACAAGACCGAAGACTTCCCGCACTTCGGGCTGTTCGAGCAGCGCGACTGGGGCCTCATCATCTACGACGAGGTCCACCTGTTGCCGGCCCCGGTGTTCCGCGTCACCGCGCAGATTCAGGCCCGCCGCCGCCTGGGGCTGACCGCCACGCTCATCCGCGAGGACGGGCGCGAGGGCGACGTGTTCTCGCTCATCGGCCCGAAGAAGTACGACGTGCCGTGGCGCGAACTCGAATCGAAGGGGTGGATCGCCAACGCCAGTTGCAGCGAGATCCGCGTCGCGCTACCGACCGACGCGACCCGCATGGAGTACGCGGTCGCCGACCACCGGGCCAAGTACCGCATCGCCAGCGAGAACGTGGCGAAGGACGAAGTGGTCGCGGAACTGCTGGCGCGCTACAAGGACCAGCGCGTCATCGTGATCGGGCAATACCTGTCCCAACTGCACCGGCTCGCGGAGCGGTTCGAGCTGCCGCTGATTACCGGCAGCACGCCGAACAGCGAGCGCGAAGACCTGTACAACAAGTTCCGCTCCGGCGAGGTCCGGCACCTGATCCTGTCGAAGGTCGGCAACTTCGCCATCGACCTGCCCGACGCGAACGTGCTGATCCAGGTGAGCGGCACGTTCGGCAGCCGCCAGGAAGAGGCCCAGCGCCTCGGCCGCATCCTGCGACCGAAGGGCGACCACGGCGACGCCCACTTCTTCACGCTGGTGAGCCGCGACACCCGCGAACTCGACTTCGCGCACCACCGCCAGATGTTCCTGACGGAGCAGGGCTACAGCTACGAGATCCTCGACGAGCGCGACGTGCTGCCCACGAAAGCCGCCGCGGGGTGAGGTATGCCGAAACTGAAATGCCCGTGCGGGTTCGTTCACGATCTGTCACCGATTCCCGATGACGGCTGGATGACTGTTCGCGACCGGGAGTACGAGCAACTCCTCGATCACGAACTCGCTTCATTGAAGGGCGACGAGTCAGCAATTGCTCGCAAACTTGGTCTGTATGGCTTGCTCTACGAATGCCCTGAATGTGGTCGGGTGATGTGGCAGAAGCCTGGTGCAGAGCGGTTTGCGATTTACCTACCAGATGGTTCGCCAACGGATAGCGATTCTCCCCCATGAACAACCCGACTGCTCGCCTTCCGGCCAAGTTGCACCGGCGCGTGTGCCTCGTTCTCACCGAGGACGCGGTTCTCGCGGAGGAGTTGCTCGCGCGGAAGAAGCTCGCGAGCGAGGTTGCGGGGCGGTTGTCCGACAAGGTGTTGCTGATCCGCCCCGGCAAGCTCGACGCGGTGCTCGACGAACTCCGCAAGATGGGCCACACGCCGCAGGTAGTAGGGAAGTAGCCCCAGGGTGGTCCGCTCGCTCCGCGAGCGGTGCCGCGGCGCTCCCGAAGCCCCACGATTTCTCAATAGCGTAGACTGGTGGCTACGCGACCGCTCGCGGAGCGAGCGGACCACAATGAAGAACACCTCGATGCCGTCACCCGCCGATCCCGATTGGTCGTCCCTGTGCCGCGAGGCGCTCGCGCGCTACGGCGAGCCGCTGCTGCGGGCCGTCGCCGATAAGCTCGTGCGCCCGCGCACCAAGATGCCGGCCGACGAACTGCTCGACAAGGCCGCCGCCACCATCACCAACCCGCCGGTCATCGACCGCCGCATCAAGGAGCAGCCGGACGCGGGGCGCAAGCTGCTCGCGCTCGTCGGCCTCAGCCGGCAGCCGCGGTGGAAGGTCGGGCACCTGCTCACGCTGCTGTCCGCGCTCGACCACAACGACGGCTTCACCCCCGTTCAGGAGCTGCTCGAAGCCGGGCTGCTGTTCCCCGAACTGGACCCGCACGCGCCGCCCGTGACCGACTTCACCGCGTGGTACGGCGCGGCGGGCACGAACGCCGCGGTCGTGTTCGTCCATCCCGGCGTCGCGGCCCGCGCGCGCGGCGAAGACCTGGGCCTGCCAAACTTGAGCGGGGGGCGTCAGCCCCCTGTGTCCGCACGAACGGCCGATGGCCTCGAATGGCCGCTGCGCCTCGCGGGTGTGTGGCAGCAGGTTCACGCGGACCCGGTGCGACTCACGCAGGGCAACACGCTCTTCAAGCGCGACCTCCAGCGCCTGCAAACGGACCCGGTGTTAGCCGCGCCGCCGGTCGATCAGCTCGCACAGGTCGCCGATCCCGGCGTGCTCGCGCTGCTGTGGGCGAAGGCGTCCGGGCTGCTGGCCGACCGCGACGGCACTCTCACCGCAGCCACGTTCGCGGGCGCGTGGGACGGCCCGCTCGCGGCCCTGCTCGCGGAGCTGTTCACGTCGCTGCCGCTGGTGGAATCCTGGGACCCACTCGCCGGTTACGCCCCCAGTGACAACGGGCTGTCACCCACACCCACCGCGGGCTTCCTCGCGCTGCTCCTGGCGCGCGAGTTCGTCACGCCGGACGCGGTCGCGGAGTGGCTCTGGTCGCACCACCCGTCGTGGGCGGGCGCGATCCCGAACGACGCGGTGAAGGACAAGGGCGCGGGTTGGGTGCGCGGCTACCTGCTCGGCGTCGCGTTTCCGCTCGGCCTGATCGAAGTGTCGGGAGACCTGCTACGCCTGTCGCCGTTCGGCCGGCACCTGCTGCTCGGCGTGAAGGAACCGGCCGCGCCGCCGGCGTTCCCGCAAACGCTCATGGTGCAGCCGAACGCGGAAGTGCTCGCGTACCGGCAGGGGCTGACGCCGGGGCTGATCGCGTCGCTGTCGCGGTTCGCGCGGTGGAAGGGCATCGGCCCGGCCTGCACGCTGGAACTGACCCCGGAGCAGACCTACCGTGGCCTGGAATCCGGCCTCACGCTGCCGATGATCGTGCAGACGCTAAACCGCCACGGCACACGCCCCGTGCCCGCGGGCGTCGTCGATCTGCTCCAGCGGTGGGCGAGCAAGCGCGAGCGCATCACCATCTTCGCGTCGGCGGTGCTGGTCGAGTTCCAGACGCCGGCCGAACTCGACCTGGCCGTTTCGCGCGGCGTGGTCGCGCTGCGCCTGACCGACCGCATCGGCATGACCGCGGACGGCGGCGAGCCGGCCCTCGCGCACCTGCGGCTGATCGGTAACCGCGACTACGAGTCGCGCCCGCAGCGGTGCCTCACGGTCGCCGACGACGGCGTAACGCTGACCGTGGACACCCCGCAAGCCGACCTGCTACTGGAAGCGGAGATCGGGCAGTACGCGGACGCGCTGCCCATCGAGCAGAACGGCACGCGCAAGTTCCGGCTCACGCCCGCGTCGCTGCGCCGCTGCGCCGGCCGCCCGCTCGCGGACACCGACCAGTGGTTCCTGGAGCGCACCGGCGCGCCGCTC
>SXHE01000611.1 GCA_005773755.1 Planctomycetia bacterium | reverse complement strand
CGCCACGTTCACGGACACGGCACACCTCTGGATTTGGAGAGAGCGCGGGATTGCGCTCATAGAAAGGATACGAAGCGCCGCGCCGCGCGCACAGTGCGCCCAAGGCGTTGCCCTGGGCTGAGGAATCGCAGTCCTGCGGACTGCACCGCACCCGAAGGGTGCGACTCCTCAGCACAGGGCAACGCCCTGGGCGGCCCCCGCGCGCCAACCGCCCCGAGTTCAGGTGTCCCATGCGAATCGCTATCGCCGGGTTCATGCACGAATCGAACACCTTCGCCCCGCTACCGACGAACCTGCACCGGTTCCGCGACGGCAGCCTCACCTACGGCGACGCGGTCGTCCCCATCTGGCAGGACGCCCACCACGAGGTCGGCGGGTTCATCGCGGGCGCGGCGAAGTTCGGCTACGAACTGGTACCGGTCGCGATGGCCTGGGCCACCCCCGCCGGGCCGGTCACGGACGAGTTCTTCGACCACTTCACCGACGCCCTCGCCACCGGCGTAAAGCTGGCTCGCGCCGACGGTGTGCTGCTCGCGCTGCACGGCGCGATGGTCACGCCGAAGCACCCGGACGCGGACGCCGAGACCCTGCGCAGAGTGCGCGCCGCCTTGGGGCCGTCTGTGCCTCTCTCCGTGTCGCTCGATTTCCACGGCAACGTCTCACCGCAGATGGCCGAGACCGCGAACGTCCTCGTCGGCTACCAGACCTACCCGCACATCGACCAGCGAGAGCGCGGCTTGCTCGCGGCGGAACTGCTTTCGCGCGCGGTGAAGGGCGAGATCCGTCCGGTGTGCCACGTCGCCAAGCCGCCGATGCTGCTGAACCTGCTGGGCCAAGACACCGCGCGCGAGCCGATGGCCGGGCTGATGCGGCAGTGTCGCGAGATGGAAGCGCAACCCGGCATCCTCTCGGTCAGCCTCATGGCCGGCTTCCCCTACGCCGACGTGCCGGACATGGGCGCGAGCGTGATCGTCGTCGCCGACGGCAACCGCAGTCACGCGAAGGCCGCGGCCGACGAACTCGCGAAGGCCATGTGGGACGTGCGCGAACAGCTCAACGTCGTCAGCCCGGAAGCGGGAGAAGCCGTGCGCAAGGCGCTCGCCTGCACGAACCTGCCGGCACTGCTGATCGACCTGGGCGACAACATCGGCGGCGGCTCCGCCGGCGACGGAACCGTGTTACTCGCGGAGCTGCTGAACCAGAAGGCGACCGGGTTCGTGGTCCCGATGTTCGCCCCGGCCGCGGTGGAACAGGCGAAGGCCGCGGGCGTCGGCGGCACGGTCGAGGTCAGCGTCGGCGCGAGTACCGGCACGCTGCACGGACCGGCGATCAAAGTGCGCGGGCTGGTGCGCTCTCTGCACGACGGCAAGTGGGTAGAAGGCGAGGCGCGACACGGCGGCCGGCGGCAGAACGATCAGGGCCACACCGCCGTACTCGACCTGGGCAGCGGCAACCTCGTCGTGCTGAACTCGATGCGCACGCCGCCGTTCAGCCTGGGCCAGCTCACCAGTTTGGGCATCGACCCACGCGCCGCGCGGGCAATCGTGGTGAAGGCAGCCGTGGCGTACAAGGCCGCCTACGCGCCGGTGGGCGGCACGATCATCGAAGTGGACACGCCCGGCCTGACCGCGATCAACGCCGCCCGCTTCGAGTACAAGCTCATCACGCGGCCGATGTACCCGCTGGCGTAGGCGCTGTTTCTTCACAGCACCGTTGTTCGCGGCGCGCGCGTCCGGTACGATCTGTTCGCACCCGCCCTCTGTGGACACCACACAGGCTCCGCTCCGCCGCTCGCGCCGGATTGGTCGCCGCCCTGCTCGCCGCCGCGCTCCCCGCGGCCGGCGCGGACAAGCCCACGAAGGTCGAACTCGCCAAGCGGATGAAGGCCGCGACCGCGTTCGTCGAGGTGCCCGGCAAATCCAACGGGACCGCGTTCTGTATCCACTCGTCGGGCCTGTTCGTCACCACCGAGGGGGCCGTGCGCGGCGCGGAGACCGCCGGGGTCACCGTCACCCTGAACGCCGGCCAGCCGAACGAGAAGGCGCACAAGGCGAAGGTCGTGCGCGTCGACAAGTCCGCGGAACTGGCGCTGGTTCGTGTCGAGGGCGTGCCGAACCTGTCGGTGCTCCCGCTCGGCACGGCCGACGGGCTGACCGAACTGGCCGACGTGGTCGCGTGCGGGTTCTCGCCGGGCCGCGCGTCGCCCGCGACCGACAACAAGAGCTACCTGATCCTGAGCATCAACGCGGGCACCGTGTCCTCGGTGCGGCACAAGGGGAACCAGCCGCTCACGGTCGTGGTGGACCTGGGCCCGATCTACAACTGCGACGGCGGGCCGGTCCTCGACGACGCCGGCAAGGTGGTCGGGGTGCTGGTGTCGTTCGTCGGGGGCAAGCCCGGCGGCAACGAGGCGATCCCGATCAACCGTGTGCTCGCGTTCCTGAACGAGCCGGACGTGACCTTCGCCCCGCCAGAGGTGCTCGCCGCGGCGCTCGACAAGCCCCACGAGTTCAAGGCCCGCGTCGCGGTGCTCGCGCCCGGCGGGGCCGAGCCGCGCGTCAAACTGCTGCTGCAGGCCGGCACCGAGAAGGCCCGCGAGTTCCCCATGACCCGGACGAACAACGAGTGGGTCGCGAGCGCGAAGCCGCTGGCCGCCCCGCTCGCGCCGGGGCTGGAACTGACAGCCCGCATCGGCGGCAGTTCCGTGACCGGCACCGCCGACGACGCGGAGCTGACCGTGGGCCGCCAGCGGGTGAAGCTGAGCGCGATCCGCAAGCTGGTGCTCGGCGCGAAGCCGATCGCCACCCTCGCCGACGGCAAGACCCTCGAAGGCCCGGTGACCGGGCTGGGCACGGTCGAACTGCGGATCGGGGACCAGAAGGTGAAGCTCGACCTCGCGAAAGCGAGCGAGCTCGCGACGCGGGTGCTCGACGAACTGCCCACGGTGACGGCAACGGTCGTCGTGACCGGGGCCGACGACAAGGAACTGGCACGCGCGGCCGCGCCCGTGCCGGTGCGCCGCGCCGCCGGGCCGGGCACTCCCGACGTGCCGGCCCCGACCGCCGCGAAGGTCACCAAGCAGCTCCCGGACACGTTCAGCGACGCGGTCGTCGCCGGCGGCGGGCGCTACCTCGTGTTCCAGATGCCGAAACTGAAGAAGCTGGCGGTCTTCGACGTGGCCGAGGCGAAGGTGGTGAACTACATCCCGCTGGCCGAGGACAAGGCGACCTTCGCCGCTGGGCTGGACTGCGTGATCGTCGGGCTGCCGGGGGCCGGGCGGCTGGAGCGATGGAGCCTCACGACGTTCGAGCGCGAGAAGAACGTCTCGGTCGCGGGCGAGATCCGCGGCCTAGTCATGGGCCACGCCTCGACCTGGGCGGTCGTGGTGGACGGCGTGTTCCTCGACCCGGTCACGCTCAAGCCGCTGCCACTGACTTACATCTGGGACCGAAACGAGAAGGGGCAGCGGGCGTGGGTCGCGCACGAATGGCCGATGATTGCCTCGGCGGACGGTACCGTGTTCGGGCGGTGGGCCTCGAACCAGTCGCCCACCGAGTGCGCGCTGCGAGTCGTGGAGGGCAACGAGGTCAGACTCGTCCGCGGATGGAACCAGATGCACGTTATCCCCGGCCCGAACGGGCGCTGGGTGTATACGACGAAGGGGGCGATCACGCGCGAACTGAAGGTCGCGCACGCGGACGACGAGAAGTACGGCTACTGCCTGCCGGCCATGTCGGGCGACTACTTCCTCTCGCTCACGTCGGCCAACGAGCGCGACAAGACCGGTGGCACGTTCACGGTCTACCACCGCGGCATGAAAGGTCCGATCGGGAAACTCGAAAAGGCCGACCACGGACTGGTGTTCAACGGCTGGGACCGTGAGCCGGCCGGCCCTTGGAGTCGCGTGTTCTTCATCCCAGAGGCAAAGGTAATCGCGGTGCTGCCGGTGAGCAACGACCGCGTCGTGCTGCACAAGTTTGACCTCGACGACGCGCTAGAAAAGTCCGGGTTGGACTACCTGTTCGTCGCCTCGACCCCGCCCCGCGCGGCCAAGCCAGGCGCGCCGCTCGCGTACCCGCTGGCCGTGAAGTCGAAGCACGGCGGGGTGACGTACAAGGTGGACAGCGGGCCGAAGGGAATGACGGTTTCGGCCGCGGGCGTGGTGACGTGGGCCGTGCCCGCGGACACGACCGGCGAGCAGACCGTCGTGCTGAGCATCAAGGACAAGGCCGGCAACGAGGCGTTCCACAGCTTCGTGCTGAAGGTCGCGAAGTAGCCGCGGCGGGCCTACAGAATCCCGAACTTCTTGAACGCTTCCGCGGTGGTCATGCCGCCAGCGAGCGCCTTGCGCACGAGGTTCTCGCCGCTCACTTTCTCTTCGGCCAGGCGCAGCGTTTCCTCCGCGGCGCTGTTCGGGATCACCACCACGCCGTCGTGGTCCGCGAGGATCAGGTCGCCGGGGTACACCAGCACATCGGCGCACGAAATGGGGACGTTGTGCGTCACCACGTCGAGCCGGCCCAAGCTGTCGGCCGGGTGGAACCCGTTGTGAAACACCGGGAAGCCCATCTCTTTGATCGCCAGCGAGTCGCGGGTCGGCCCGTCCAGCACCACGCCGCGGGCGTCGCGGTACTTGGCTGCGGTGGAGAGCAGTTCGCCCCAGAAGCTGCACGCCGATTCGGACACAACGAGCACGTCACCCTTCTGGAGCGAATCGACCGCGGCCAGTTCGCCGGCGTAGGGGTGCGCGGGGGCCTGCTCGCGCGCGGGCACGGTCTGCACGGTGAGCGCGAACCCGGCGGCCTTCGCCTCCGGCCACAGCGGGCGCACGCGGGCGTTCATGCTCTGCGCGCGGAACCCGATCTTGTCGAGCACGTCGGCCACAACGGGCGTGTAGAGCTTGGCGAGCCGGTCAACCCACTCAATCGGGCGCGGGGCGGGCATGGGGAATCCTCGTGTTGGAGCCGCTTGCGGCTTCGCGAGAGACGTTACGCGGCCTTAGCTTTCGCGAGTATCGCTTGCACGGCGGCGACCACGTCGGGCACCTCGGCCATCGCGCCGATGCCGGTGTCGCCGCACGCCAGCGCTTTGGTGATCGGCCCTACGACGCGAAGCGACTGGCTCCGGTCGTTGATTTGCTGAATGAGCGCGTCGTCGGCCAGGTGCGCGGGGATGTGCCCCGCGCCCGCGTCCGCGGCGAGCGAGCGCAGGTGCCGCCGCGTAAACGGGTGCTGCCACATGAGTGTGTTCATCGCGGGCGCGAGCACGACCGGCCGCGCGGTGTCCCACGCCCGCCACACGCACGTCAGGCAGTTGTCGCAGAGGCCGACCGCGAGCTTCGCCAGTGTGTTCGCGTCGAGCGGGGCGAGCACAAACACCGCGGCCCACTTGCGCAGTTCGATGTGCGCGACCGCGTCGCCGCGCTCGTACCGCTCGCCGGGCCACTCGTCCGAATCGAGGACGAGCGCGCCGGCCGCTTTCAGCGGTGCGGGGTCGAAGAAGTACGTCGCGGCGTTCGTGGCGACGACCTTGACCGCGTGCCCGGCGGCGGTGAAGGCGTCGACCAGCGCCGGCACGCGCACCGCGGCCACGCTCCCGGTCGCTCCGATCAGCACATTAGCCATTGCGTGCCCGCTCCTGATAGCGGTCTTCGAGGGCGAGGATGAGTCGGTCCGGCAGCTCGCGGCGCGGGACGCGCTCGTAGCGGTCCTTGATCGGCCCGATGTAGGCCCAGTGCTGCGCCCCGTCGAGCGTGTTCGCGACGATGAAGTCGGCGCTCGACTGCTGGCGCGACGCCTCCGCGACTTCCACCAGCTTCTCTTCCGAGATACCGACCTCAAGCTTGAACTTCACAAGAATACCGGCGAAGCCCCACGGCTGGCGCACGCGGTCCACCAGTTTGGGCGCGCGCACGAGGCGGAGCCACAATTCCGGTTCGCTGCTCTTGATCTTCCCGCCCTTCTGCTCGGTCAGCGTCGCCGGGCCGTTCTGGGCCTCCCACTGGTTCGTGCGGGCGTTGTAGAACGTGCCCGGGTCGGGCGTGTACGTCCCGGCCGGCAGGTAGTCGCTGACCGCGGCCGAGTGGCAAACGACGTCGAACTTCCCGTTGCGGAACTGGCCCTGCATCAGGGTGGCGAGGTCGTCGAACGTGCTGTACGACAGCACGGTGAACCGCTCGCCGGGGTCGCGCGGGTTGACCCCGAACTCGGCCAGCACTTCCGGGTTCGAGGTCGCGAGCGTGACCGTGTGACCGCGGCCCCAAGCCGTGCGCGCCACAGCCGCGCCCGTGCGCCCGCTGAAGATGTTGGTGACGCACCGCACCCGGTCGATCATGCTCTGCGTGTTGCCGGCCGTAACGAAGAAGTTCATCGTGGTGATTGCCGTGTGCGGGCGAGCCTGCTGTCAGGGTAGCGAATTGGCTCGTTCGTTACGATGCCGCAAGCGGCATCACGCCGCGGCCCGCGCCGCGCTGGTTTCCAGCCACCGTACCGTCTCAAGGACGCCGGCTTCCAGCGCAGTTGCCGGAACGGTTCCGCACGCGGCTCGCGTCTTCGACATTTCCGCACAGGTGTAGTTCTGGTACTGGCGCGCGAGGTCGGCCGGCATGTCGGTGTACGAGATGCGCGGCGGCAGCCCCAGCGCGGCGAACACCGCGACCGCCAGTTCGAGGAAGGTGCGCGGCTCGCCGGTGCCAGAGTTGTACAGGCTCGCGACCTTCTCCCCGCGCCACAGCGCGCGCATGTGGTTCACGCAATCACCGACGAAGACGAAGTCGCGGAGCTGGCCGCCGTCGGAGAACCGCGGGTCGGTCGAGCGGAACAGCTTCATGCCACCGGTCGCCTTCACCTGCTTCCACGTCTGGTACACGACGCTCGCCATGCGGCACTTGTGCGGCTCGCGCGGGCCGTACACGTTGAAGAACTTCATCCCGGCCCACTTCGGCGGCTGCGGCTTCCCGGCCGCGACCTCCGCCAGCGCCCAGATGTCGAAATCGTTCTTGCTCTTGCCGTACAGATTCAAAGGCGTGAACTCGGTGGGCGGCGTGCGGTCGTCGAACCCGCGCGCGCCGTCGCCGTAGGTCGCGGCGCTCGAGGCGTAGACGAGCGGCGCACCGTTGGCGGCGCACCACGTCCAGAGGGCCTGCGTGTACTCGATGTTGTTCGCGCGCAGGTAGTCCCAGTTCGTTTCGGTGGTCGCGCTGCACGCGCCGAGGTGGAAGATCGCGTCCGGCTTGGTGCGGCCCGCAGTGAGGTCGTCGAGGAAGTGGTCGTGCCGGCGGAACGCGAACCGCTCCAGCCCCACGAGGTTCGCGGCCTTTGCCAGCGTGATCTCGTGATCGACAAGTAGCAGCGAATGCCCTTCGGCCGCGAGGGTGTGCGCGAGGTTCGACCCGATAAACCCCGCCGCGCCGGTAACCGCAATCATGGTGTGCCCTCGATGGAGCGCCGCGGTCCCCTTTGGGGCGCGGCAAATCGAAACTCATTTGGGCGAAGCGGCACGGCGTGCCCGCGCTCGGGGCATCTCGACCGTACCCAGGTGATCGACGAGCACCTGCTCCGGTTCGGGCACGGCTTCCGTCAGTCGGGGGAGCAGCGGGCCGGGGTTGGAGTCCGTGCGGAGCGTTTGCAAATACTGATGCAACACCTTCTTCGCCGCCGGGCCGCTGCGGAGCATCAGGTGAACCCAGGCCCACGCCTCGCGGTACTCCGGCTTCTCCATCTGCGCGACCTGCGTGAACTTCTCCAGCCGCGCCAGGTCCGGGTGGAACGGCGTGCGGCGCAGCGTGTCGAGGTGCTGCGGGTTCACGCCGTCCTGGTGCGGCGGCAGTTCGAAGTATCCGGCCAGTCCCTCGTCGAGCCACAGCGGAACTTCCTTCAACACGCCACGCAAGAGCGCGTGCGTGAGTTCGTGACGCAGGTCGGTCGTCAGGTGGTCGCCCATCCAGGTGAAGATTTTCAGCTCGTCCGCGCCGCCGGCCCGCGGTTCGGCGATGAAGTACGCCCGGCGCGGCGGCAGGTTCCGGTACTTCGCCCGCATGTACCGCTCGTAGCGCTCTTGCGTGTCGAACAGGAACACCTGCACGACGGCGGTACTTGGCGGCAACTTCAGTTCCGAAAAGACCTGTTCGGGCAGCGCGTCCAGCTCCGCGAACAGCGGGTCGGTCTTGTCGATCTCGAAGTCGTGGTACAGGACGTAGCAGTCGCGGCGAGTCGCGTGCTTGCCGGGCGCGGTGGCCGGGGCCACGACCTTCGGCGCGGGCGCTTCGACCGGCGGCGCGCTGTTCTGCGACGGCCAGAGCGTGCCGCATCCGGTGCCGGCGCACAGCAGCGCGGCCAGGCCGAAGCAGACGCGGGTTCGCAGCGGCGAAATCGGCATACACTGCGCCCCGTAACACAACGGCTCGTTCGCTTCAATCCGGCCCTACTCTTTTCGGTTCCTCTGTGTGGGCCACTTCACACTTCGCGAGTCTTATCGGTTATCCGATGGTGCGCCCGCTGTGCCGGTTCTTCGCCACCTTTGCCGCAGTCGCCGTAGATACCAGCCTCCACCAGTTTTTCCAGTCCGCTTGCCCTTCCCCGTTGCCGGCCCGCAGGTAGGTGCGGAGGAACCGCAGCCGCTCGCCTCGGGTGACGTGCGGCATCTGGAGGAAACTCGCGTTCAGCCGCGCAAGTTCCTTCGCCCGCCGCGCGAACGGCACGGGGTCCGCGCTCGCGCGCACGCCCACGAGGTCGATCAGCACGGGCGTCGCGGTCGCGGGGTCGGTGGACGCGCCTTGCAGCATCACGTTGGGCGCTTTCAGGTCGCGGTGCGACACCCCGCGGTCGTGCATCGCACGGACGACGCGCGCCAATCGTTCGGCCCACGCACGAAGGACGCGCGGATCGCGGCACGCCCTCACCGCTTCCGGCAGGCCGACCGCGTCCGGCACCTTCTCGGTCAGCAAATAACCTTCGGCCGGGTAGATACCGAGGCGGTAGCGGTGGAACATCGCCAGCGGGCGCGGCGTCGGCAGCCACCGCTCGCACAGGCCGTGGCCGAGTAGCCACGACCGGCGCACCGCCGAGGAGCGGTAAAAGTTCTTCACCGGGTCGAGCGCGGAGCGAACGTTCACGCGCTTCAGGATCACCGCCCGCGGGCCGGTTGGCGTCGGCATCACCAGTTCCGCGACGGTCGAACTGACGCACTGCTTGAGCAACTTCGTTCCGGGGCGCGTGAACGCCGCGTCCGGGTCGCGCAGAAGTTCCGCGAGGAACTCGGCCGGCAGGTCGCGCACGGCCAGCCCGCCGCGCACCTTCCGAATGGTGCGGTGCGTGCCCTGGTAGCGCACGGTGCGGGCCACCCAGAACCGGCGGTTGGAGGCGAGCGTCGCGCGCTCCAGTTCGGTCGCGGCTTCGCGCGGCACGGCGAGTGTCGCCCGCGCGCGCCGGTATTCGCACCAGAAGCGCGCGCGGTCGGCGGCGCTGGCGCGGAGCTGGAACCAGCGGTTGTAGAGCACGAGGTTCGCGCGCGATTCGGCCCACGACAGCGGCCCACCGAAGCGCACCGCGTGAACGTCGAGCAGGGCGAAGGCAAGGGCAGAACCTAACCCCCCAACCCCCTTCCCTAAGTGGGAAGGGGGAGCCGGAGAGGAAATCTCTACTCCCCCTTCCCTCTTAGGGAAGGGGGTTGGGGGGTTAGGTTCTTCTGCTTCGACCAGGATGTTCCCCGGGTGCGGGTCCGGGTGCGTCACGCCGCTGTCGTGCAACCGCGCGAGGAAGCGCCCCAGCCCTCGTGCGAGTTCCTGGCGCTCACGCGCGCTGAGCGTGCGCCCTTCGATGTAGTCGGTGAACGGGATCGCGGGGGCGAGGTCGCGGGTGATGAGGAAGCTCTCGCCGGGCCAGCGCGAGTCGCGCGTGCCCCACGCGAGCGGGACCGCCGCGCCGATGCCGAGCACCAGGAGCCGGGTCGCGTTCTCGAACTCCAGCCGCGCCTTGGGCGGGCGCATCAGCTCGCGCGCCCACGCCCGCGGGCCGTTGATCCGACAGTGCTTCACGAACACCGCGCCGCCCGGCAGCGCGACGCGGTACACCGTGCGGTGCGGGCCGTGTTTCACCACCTCCGCGCTGCCGTCGGCGAGCCAGCGGTCGTAGTCCGGGCCGGTCGTGCCGAACAGCGATTCGCCTTCGGGCGACAGGTGCCACACGCGCCCCGCGGCGCGCACGCGCGGCCCGACCGGTGGCGTCACCAGCGAACCGAGCTTGCGTAGCACGTCGCCCCACATGATCGTCATCCCGCCTTCCGCGATTCGCCCGCGAGCCGCGCGAGCGCGTCGGTCCACATCCGCCCGCCGGCTTCGACGCTGTAGCCCGCTTCGACCTGCGCGCGCCCGGCCGCGCCCAGTCGCTGGCACAAGGCGCGGTCGGTGAGCGCGCGAACGGCGCTCACCCACTCGTCGGTGGTGTTCGCGCGAAACCCGGTGCCGTCGTGAACGAAGTCCGCTTGCACACCGACGGGGTTCGCGATCACCGGCAGCCCGGCCGCCTGATACTGAAGCACTTTTAGCCCGCATTTGCCGCGGCTCCACGGGTCGTCCGGCACCCAGCCGATGCCGACGTCCGCCGCCGCGATCTCGGTCGCTTCGCCCGCCTCGGTCCAGGTGCAGCGCTCAACTGGCAGGCCGGGGAACTCCGCGAACCGGTCGCACACGAGTTTGAGGCGCGCGCCAGGCACCGCGCGGCCGATGGCGCTCAGCGTCGGGGCGAACAGTTCCAGCCCCTTCAGCGTGCTGGACGAGCCGACCCACACGAGGCGGAGCGCCGCAGAACCTACCCCCCCCGGCCCCCCCTCCCTGAAGGGAGGGGG
>SXHE01000610.1 GCA_005773755.1 Planctomycetia bacterium | reverse complement strand
GGTCCGCGCTGGCGAACTCGGCGGAGCGCACCAGCGGCACGTTCAGCCCCGCGCTGCTGGCGATGGTCGAGGCCGTCTTGCGCGGGTGGACGATGCCGCTGGGCACCGCCCCGCGGTAGCGCGGGTCAGTCCAGCGTGGTCGGGATCGGGAACCCGGCGTCCTTCGGCCGCGACACGTCGAGCCACTTCGCGAAGATGCTCGCCAGCGCCTGCGGCGTGGTCCGTTCGTCGCGCGTGCCGCCGCGGATGCCGGGGCCGTACACCAGCAGCGGAACGTGCGTGTCATACGGGTACGGCGCGCCGTGGGTCGTGCCGGTGCCGATCCGCGTCGAGGGGATGCAGTACGGCTTCAGCACGACGCCCACGTCACCACACCGCGCCGGGTAGAACGACCGCTTCATCATCGTGCCGATCTCGTCGGACGCCGGGACCGGGCCCGTCAGTTCCGCGCGGGTGAACGCGCGGGCCACGCCCGTGCGGGTCGCGAGGAACCGGGCCGCTTCCGCCGCGACCACCTCGCGCGGGATGCCGTTGGCCTTCAATACGCTGGGCCGCAGGTGAACCCACGGGAACGAGAACCCCTCGACCCACGCCGCGGGCTTACCGTCGGCGGGCTTGCTTTGCGGGAACAGCGCGGTCAGGTGCGCGTCGAGTTCCTTCTGGAGTTCGACCGGGTCGACGCGCAGCGCGCCGGCCTCGCCCTTCGCTCGAGACACCTCCGGCAGCGGGCAGACGCCATGGTCCGCGGTCAGACCAAGCAGGTAGCGGCCCGGTCCGACGCGCCCGTCGAGAAACGCGAGCAGGTCGGCCACGATCGCGTCGGAGCGGAGCGTCACGTCCATGACCTCGTGCGAGTCCGGCCCCCAGGTGTGACCGATGCCGTCGTTCGAGGAGAAACTGATGACGAGCAGGTCGGGCACGGTGTCCGCGCCGAGCCGCTCCTCGCGAACGCAGGTCTTCGCGAACTCCAAGAGCAGTTCGTTGCCGAACGGCGAGTTCACCACCGCGGCGTGCGTCGGCCCGTTCGTCGGGTGCGGGAACGTGGTGCCCTGGCCCGCGCCCTTGCCCTCACCGGGCGATTCGTCCGGCCCGGCGCAGTCGTTGTAGAGGCTCCGAGGGTGCAGCCGGTCCCACGGCTTGCCGAGCCAGCGGTCGGCGACGCGGGCGGCGTTGAACCGCTCGACCCACAGGGGCAGCCCGCGGGTGCGGGTGTAGTAGTCGCTGGTGCCGAACGCGCCGAAGTACCAGAACGCGCCGTCGGGCCGCTGGCCGGTGGGCAAAATCGCGGACCGGTCCTTGAGCGACACGCCGAACACTTTCGCCCGCTTCTTCTCACGCTTGAGCACGTCGGCCACGGTCTCGCTGAGCAGCAGTTCCGGCGCGCCGGGCGACCGCGGCTCCTCTTTGGTCTTGGGGTCGCGCGGCTGGGGCGGGTCGAGCCGGTAGCGCGCGGGGCCGGTGCAGTTCAGCACCTTGCCGTTCTCGACCCACGAGTTGTTCACGATGCCGTGCGTGCCGGGCGCGGTGCCGGTGAGCATCGAGGCGTGGCCGGGGCCGGTGGTGGTGGTCGCGTAGGGGTAGTGGCAGTTGGTGAACCACGCCCCGTCGCGGGTGAGGCGGTTGAACCCGTTGGGGCCGAAGTGCGCGCCCCAGCGGGCGAGGTAGTCGCCGCGCATCTGGTCGAACACGACCAGCACCGCGAGCCGCACCTTCGGCTCCGGCGCGGCCGGCACCGGGCGCGACAGGGCATACAGCGCGATACCGGTGACAAGCGCGAACAGCGCGGCAACGGGAGCGAGTGCGGCGGCGGAGCGCATCGGATCGGCACCAAGCGAAGAGATCGGGGCGCGTCCGGGAGTTGTACTCGCCCCGCGCGGGACAGCAATTAGCGGGCGTGTGAAAGGTTCTTCATTCGGGATCGAGTGGCTCGGCGTTCCCGGCCGTGAGGCGGCGGGCGTAGCGCTCGATCGCGCGCTCCTGTTCGCTCGTCTCGACCGAACCGGGGCGCAGGTTGCGCACCTGCACCAGCGCCTCGCGCGCGGACAGCCCGTCGGCCACGAAGTACGCGGCCAGGATCGTGCCGGTGCGCCCCAGCCCCGCGGCGCAGTGGACCGCGACGCCCATGCCGGAGGCGTTCGCCTTGCGGATGGTCGCGAGGACGTGATCCAATTGGCGCTCGGTCGGCGCGCCCATGTCGGGCACGGGCACGGCCACGGCGAGCATCCCGGTGTCGTTCACCCACTGGCGCGGGACCGGGCTTTCGGTGAGCGACACGAGCACGTCGATCCCGTTGCGGCGCAGCCAGCGCAGGTCTTCGACCGATTGCGGGCGGGCGAGCGCGGCCAGGTTCGGCGAATCGACCCAGGAAAACCCCGACGGCGGCATCGGACACCTGACGTGAGTGCGCGGGCGCGCGAACGATGTGAGCCATCCTAAAGCACGGTCCCGGCGCGCGGACCGGGAATCCGCGCGCCGGGACCGGGTCGTAACTCCGCACGTGCGGGTCAGACCGCCGCGAGGTTGTTCGAGAACTCCGGCGTGCTGAGGAACGACACCAGGAACGCGATCGGATCGGTCAGGTACAGGTTCACCCATCCCGCCGCGCCCGCGTCGGCCGGGCGACCGAGGTACAGCTCGTAGGCGTCCGCGACCGCCTCGGTCGCGGCCTCCGGGCTGTTCAGAATGTTGAGCGCGATCTGCTGGCGCGAGACGCCGAACGAGAGCGGGCCGAGGTTCGCCAGCGCCAGAGCGTCGGCCGGGCGCTCCAGCACGGCGAGGTACAGCGCGTTGATGAAGCCCTCGTTTGTGCCGCCGGCCTTGTCGAAGAACTCCTGCGAGCCGAGGATGCTGGACGCGATCTGGTTCACGGTGCCGCCGGCCGCGAGGAGTTGCACGTAGCCGGCCAGTCCGCCGGCGTCCGCGTTGCGGCCCAGGTACTTCACATACAGATCGTTGACCAGCTTCTCTCGGTACTCGTTCGAGTTGACCATCGCGTTGACGATCTGCTGCACCGACAGCGCGCCCGAGGCCAGCGCGCCGCTGAACCCGGCCAGCCCGCCGGCGTCCGCACTGCGGCCGAGCAGGTCGAGGTACAGTTCTGCGACCACCGACTGCTGAACGGTCGGCAGTTCGGCGTCGAGGGCCACTCCGCCGGGCAGCACGAAGTCGCCGTCCTCGTCGGTCGCCGTGACCTGAATCTGGTAGGTGCGGTCCGCAAGCGCGTACTGGTGCGTGAACGATCCGCCCGTGCCGCCGAACGTCTCGCTGGTGCCATCGCCCCAGTTCACGGTGATGAACTGGACCGCGTCCGTGCCGACGTCGCCGGTGGTCACGCCGATCGT
>SXHE01000609.1 GCA_005773755.1 Planctomycetia bacterium | reverse complement strand
CCGGAAAGTATGTTCCGCTTAAAGAAACCATCAAAGGATTTAAAGGAATTGTCGAGGGCGAGTATGACGATTTGCCGGAACAAGCATTCGATATGGTTGGTAGCCCGGCCGGCTGACACCGGCCGTTCGCCAGGAGTCTATCGATGCCGATGTATCTGTACGAGGTGGTGCTGCCCGACGGGACCGGGGGCGAGCAGTTCGAGGTGCGCCAGAAGATGGCCGATTCCGCGCTCGCGACGCATCCCGACACCGGCGCGCCGGTGCGCCGCGTGTTCACCGAACCGAACGCCCCGCGCGCGTGGACCGACACGCAAGGCAAGGCCGCGGTCAGCGACAAGAACCTCGCGTCGAAGGGATTCACGAAGTACGTGAAGACCGGCAACGGCACCTACGAGAAGACCGCCGGCAGCGGGCCGAAGCAGATCAAGCGCAAGTAGGCGACTCGCATGAACACCTACCGCACCGCTATCGCCGTTGTGTTGCTCGCCGCTGTCGTGGTGGCGTTCGGCGTGCTGTTGCTGCGCGGCGGCGGGTTGCCCTACGGCCCGCCGCCGGTGCCGGACCGCGAGGGCAAGCCGTTCGACGGCACGAAGATCGTGAAGTCCGACGCGGAGTGGAAGGCGCAGCTCACCGAGGAGCAGTACCGCGTGACCCGCGCGCCCGGCACCGAGCGCGCGTGCAGCGGGGCGTTCTGGAACTCGAAGGACGACGGCGTTTACGAGTGCGTCTGCTGCGGCCAACCGCTGTTCGATTCGGGCACGAAGTTCAACAGCGGCACCGGCTGGCCGAGCTTCAAGGAAGCGGTCGAGCAAGATCGCGTCACGCTCAAGACCGACCGCGACATCGGCATGACGCGCAGCGAAGTGCTGTGCAGCCGGTGCGACGCGCACCTGGGCCACGTCTTCACCGACGGCCCCCCGCCCACCGGTCGACGGTACTGCATCAACTCCGTCGCGCTGAAGCACGTGCCGCGCATCAAGTGAAGCCGCGAGTGGCGCGGCGTAGCCAGCCGGTGGTTACACAACAGAGTTGCACCGAACGTGTCTGTGTTGTGAAACAGGCGAGCGGCGGCGTAAGCCCGCCGGTGCTACGCGACTGAGTTGCGCTGAACGTGTCTGTGTTGCGTAGCTACCGACGGGCTTACGCCGCGCCGCTCGCGTTTTGGTGGAGCGCCCTTCAGCCGCGTGCCGTATCACCAGAACGTCAGCGACCAGCTCCAGATCGAGCCGCGCGCCCCAGATGGCGCGGGGGTGTCGATACGCGAGTGGCTATCGCGCGCCCGACACCAACGGCCCGAACGAGTCGCTCAACTCCGTTTCTTCGGGTTGTGTGGTTCTGCTGTGCCTGTGGATCAACTCGGTGATAGTGCCCGTGGGAGCTCGTTGGGAAGTTTCAGGTGGAGCAGATCTTCGCGGAGTAGTCGTTGGACGGAGCGGAATGCGTCCACGAATCGGGTCTTGAACGGCGTGTCACCGAAGGTGATAAACAGCTTCAGCGCCGGGAAGTTAGACAAACTGGCCGTGGGTCGGTCCGCGAACAAGCGGAATGCGCCTTTGAGTTCGTCCAGAAGGGTGTGGAGATAGGCATCCATTTCCTTGAGTGACTGAATGATGCGGCTCGCTTCGGTGAACGCTTTCTGACTCGTCTCAACGTCTCGACTCAGGTTTTCTAGTTCGAGTTGGGCGTCGTTGATGCTGTCGAGTTGCGCGTAATACTCCGCGGCCTTGATCTCCTCGTGGCCCGCGTCTCCCGTCTGACCGCGCGCCCGAAGAAACCGCCGGGCTTTCTTGACGGCGCTGTATTTGGAGCTGGCCCGGTCCAGCACGCGCATCAGCAGTTCCTCGCGATACTCCTGTCGGCTCGCTTGGCGCTCACGCTCCTTCTCGTTTCTTTCCCGGTCCTTCTGGTAGTTGCTCGCGACCAGCGAAATGACCGCCCCGGCCACGGTGACGACGCCGACCTGTAACAACGATTTGATCGCGTCATAGCCGAGGCTGTCCTTCGGAGGTTGAAAGAGTGCCCAAGCGAGGAGCGCGAGTACGATACAGACGACACAGATTGCTCCCAGTGGCAAAAGAACCCCACGTGTGGAGGACGATGGTTGCGGATCGGGCTTGATCATAATGCGGTCTCCGATTGACCGGTTCTATCGAACCCTCACTTCACCGGTTTGGCGTAGTCGCCGCGCATGAAGCCGCTGTCGGCGGGCGGGGCGTAGCGGATGTTCAGGTCCGTCGTTTCGAGGCGCTTCGAGACGTTCACGCGCGACTCCAGTGCGTAGTCGAGGATGCCGCTCGTGAGCAGTGTGCGCTCGACGGGGTAGGGCGGTTTGCCGGTCGTGAGGAACGTCTCGACGTGCGACGCCAGCGCTTCGAGGAACGCCGCACCGGGGGGCGGCGGGAGCCAGAACAGGCACGACTCCGGCTTCTTAACGCCGTCGATCCGCGCGGCGAAGGTTTCGTCCGCGACGTGGCCGTCGATCTGAAGGACCGTCGCTTTCAGGCCGTCGCGGTACTCGATGTGGAACGCGATCGGCCCCTTCACGAAGTTGCCCCACGTCGTCGGTCGCGGGAACCGCCGGCAGTTGGCGCGGATGTCGCCCGCGTTGCGCGACACGCTCCGCCCCAGCGCGTGCTCCAGCAGTTCCCACGACCACAGTCCGTCGTCGCCGGCCTTCCACACCGCGTCGCCTTGTAAACAGGTCACGGCCTTCACGCCCTGGTTCGGCAGTTTGGGGTCGGTGTTGGTGAACCGGCGCTCTGTCAAGCACTGGAGCGCTTCGAGCGCGTGGATCCCGTAGATTTCGAGTTCCCCGCGCGAGGCGAGCAGCGCCTCGGTGACCTTCGTGCCGAGCTTGAACTCGAGTTCCGGCCGCCGCCATGTGACCGGCAGCGACGAGCCGCCCATCAGCGGGAAGCCCAGCTTCTTCGCGGTCGCCACCATCTCCGCCGCTTTCTTGCGATCGTAGCTCAGGTGCTTGTCGCAGAACACCGGCACCGTTTTGCCGCTCTTCTCGAAGACCTTCACGATTTGCTGGAAGTACTCGTGTCGCGGGTAGAGCTTCTGGCCCTTCGCGTTGTACGGGTAGTCGCCGTGCTCGCAGATCAGCAGCACACCATCGACCGCGAGCTTGCCCGTGCCGAGCGTCAGCGCGTCTTCGATGGTCTCGGACAGGCGGAAGTTGTGCTCCTTCGCGATGTCGCGGCTCAGGTCGTTGGCCTTCACTTGCTCGACGTAAGCGGCGGCGACACCGAACTCCGGGAAGTGGTGTTCGTCGCCCTTCATGTAGCCGTCGAGGAACCGCCCGGTGATGTGGTAGGCGTGCGAGAGGTAGTGGTAGGTGGAAGCGAGTACGGCCACCTTCTTCGCGGCCGGCTTCGCGCGCTTCGGCGGCTTGGTTCGCGGCGAGTCGGCCCCGGCAAGCGGAGGGTATAAGCCACCT
>SXHE01000608.1 GCA_005773755.1 Planctomycetia bacterium | reverse complement strand
GGCAACGGCATCTCGCTCATCATCATGGCCGGCATCGTCGCCCGCATCCCGGACGCGACAAACTCCCTGCTCATGGACGGCACGACCGGCAAGCTGAAGGACTCCGTTCTCACGCTTGGCGGCGCGCCCGGCGAGATCAGCTTCGAGAAACTGCTCGTGCTCGCGTTCATCTTCGTCGCGGTCGTCGTGGGCGTCATCGCCATGACGAAGGCCCAGCGCCGCATCCCGACGCAATCGGCCAAGCACGTGCGCGGTCGCCGCGTGTACGGCGGCACCCGCCAGTTCCTCCCTATGAAGGTGAACGCGGCCGGCGTCATGCCCGTCATCTTCGCCAGCACGCTGCTCATCCTGCCCTGGTTCCTGTTCAACATTTTGTACACCGCGTCCGACGGCACGCTCGGCTGGGCCGGGACCGCCTCGAACATGTTCCAGAACCACCGCGGCTGGGTGTACAACATCATGTACGTGGTGATGATCTACGTCTTCACCTACTTCTGGGTCGCCATCACCTTCAACCCGAAGGAGATCGCGGACAACCTCAAGGACCACGGCAGCTTCATCCCCGGTTACCGGCCGGGCAAGAAGACCGCCGACTACCTCGAGCGGGTCCTGATGCGGGTCACGTTCGTCGGGGCCGCGTTCCTCGCGGTCATCGCGATCATTCCCAACGTCATCTCCAGCGAGATGGAGATCCCGATCCAGGTGGCGAACTTCTACGGCGGCACCGGCCTGCTCATCACGATCAGCGTGGCGCTCGACTTGGTGCAGAAGATCAACAGCCACCTCGTCATGCGGAACTATCCGAGCCTCACCGACGAGTAGGGCGCAATGAGCGCGATCACCTTCTGCGGCGGCACGGTCGTACTCGAAGGCCGGCTGCTTGCGGGCGCGGAAGTCGAAGTCAGTGCGGGTCGCATCGCCGCGATCCGCGAGCGCCCCACCTCTGCTGCCGGCGCGGTCGACCTCGACGGCGGCTACCTCACGCCCGGCTTTCTTGATCTGCACGTTCACGGCGGCGACGGCTCCGACTTCATGGACGGCACGCCGGACGCCTTCCGCACCGCGTGTCGCGCCCACGCCCGCCACGGCACAACCAGTCTACTCCCCACCTGCACCGTCGCGAGCCACGAGCAGCACCTCGCGTTCCTCAACCTGTGCCGGGAGATGAAGGCCCAAGACACCGGCGGCGCGCGGGTGATTGGGGCGCACTTCTACGGCCCGTACTTCGCCCATGAAGCGCGGGGCGCGCACCCGGCCGCGGGCATCCGCCCCCCGGTGCCCGCGGAGTACGAACAGTACCTCGCGTTCGCCGACGCCATCACCACCGCGACCGTCGCCCCCGAACTGCCCGGCGCGGAAGAGTTCGTTCGCGCGTGCCGGGCGAAAGGCCTGCGCGTCACCACCGGCCACTCGCACGCCACCTTCGAACAGATGGAGGCCGCCGTGGGCTGGGGCGTGCAACACATCGATCACGTCTGGTGCGCGATGTCCGACCGCGCCCGGCTGCGGCAGTCGCAGACGTACCCGATGCGCGGCGGCGTGCTGGAAGCGACGCTGTACTTCGACGAGTTGACCACGGAGATTATCGCGGACGGCAAACACCTCCAGCGCGAGTTGCTGCTGCTCGCCTACAAGTGCAAAGGACCGGACCGGCTCGCGCTCGTGAGCGATTGCAGCCGCGCGCTCGACATGCCGGACGGCCCGTACGTGATCGGCCCGCTCGACGGTGGCGAGCCGTTCCGAAAGGCCGACGGCGTCGGGCTTCTCCCCAGCGGTGTCGCGCTCGCGTCCAGCGTCGTGGGGATGGACCACTGCGTCCGCACGTTCCAAAAACTTACCGGCGTGCCACTGGAAACGGTCGTCCGCATGGCGAGCCTGACCCCGGCCCGGATCGCGGGTGTGGATCGCGACCTGGGCAGCATCGCGGTGGGCAAACGGGCCGACCTGTTGGTACTGGACCCCGAACTGAACGTCCGCACCGTCTACCGCGACGGCCACCGCATCTGGGTCGCGGGCGCGTGATGGTGCCCTGCACCCTGTTAGGTTTTTCGCGTGCGTTCGTCGGCGCGCCATGTTACACTCCCCTTCAGTGTCCCGTCTCGATGGTGGGGTCGCGATCCTTCTGATTGCGAAACCGCCGCTTTTGCTCGAATCCCGTCAAAACTGATACCCGCGCCCGCGTGTCACTCTCGACGGGATGTTGTGGGAGGCTCCAAGTCTCGCTCCCACACGGGTGAAGTTCCTCGCAGGAGGTGCGTACCATGTCCACGCTGATCGCGCCCACCAAGTCCGCGAAGACGGCCGAGTTGATGACCGAGAACTGGCTCCGCAACGTGTTCCCCTCGGACCTGTACACGGTCACGGGGTACGCCGGCACCTCAGCCGATACCGACGCCGACCTGACGCCGAGCGTTGTTGTGGAACACCTGCACCCGCAAGGCGGGGCCGACGCCACCCCGCTGTTGGTGGTGGAAGTGTCCGACCGGCCGCTGTCCGCCGCCGATATTGAGGACGCCGGGCGGCACGCTGCCGCGGGTGTTCGCGACTTCTGGGTGATTGAGGTGAAGGAGCGGCGGGTTCACGTCTTCCGCGACCCGCGCCCGGACCCGGACGCGACACACGGGTCCAGTTACAAGCAGGTCCGCGTGTACGGCCAGTTCGCGCTCATCGCGCCGCTGGCGGCGGAGATTCATCTCGCGCAGGTCGTTAACTTGCTCCCGTGGTAGGCTAAAGTAGTGGGCACACGCCGCGCGCCGTTCGCCGCGCGGCGCGGCCCCACCCCGAAAGCCTCCCCCATGACCGAAGCCGACTGGCTCGCCGGCACCAGTATTAGCTCGATGGTGCAATTCGCCGCCGAGCACCTCTCGACGCGCCGCCAGCGGTTGGTCGCGGCCGGTTTCTGCCGCACCGCACTAGCGACGTTCTCCCATCCGGACCTAGTTGAGTCTCTCGCGCTGTTAGAGCAGTACGCCGACGGCCTCATCTCGGAGGCGGGCGCGGAGAAAGCGCGCCAGCGGTGCCGGGCACTCGCGCAACAGGTGTTCGAAGAGTACCGCGCCAGCAAAGCCGGTGGCGAACCAAACCTCCGTCCATACGCGCAAGCGGAAGTTGCCTGGGCGTTCGCGTACGCATTCAACTACAGCCCTGTGCCGGTGGACGAAATCTGTTCCCGCGTCGACGATGCCGCCACGACGACACACGCGGTCGACCTACACAACAGACGGCACTGGGATGCACTCAGTGCCGCAACGAGGTCCGAACACACGGCCCGGGCCCGGCTACAGCAGATCGTGTGGGACGTGGTCGGCAACCCGTTCCGCCCGGTCGCGTTCTTACCGGAGTGGCGCACGGACACCGTTCTTGCGCTGGCGCGGCAGATGTACGAGGCGCGCGAGTTCAGTGCGATGCCCATTCTGGCGGACGCGCTGCAAGACGCCGGGTGCGACAGCGACGAGGTGCTGAACCACTGTCGCGATGCAGGAGGGGGTCTGGGGGAACCCGTGGGGGGTTCCCCCGTTCTGCGGAGCGAGCACGTTCGCGGCTGTTGGGTGGTGGACGGGGTGTTGGGGATGGAATGACAACGACGGAACGAGCCGGACGCGTGAGCGACGGATAGCGCTGTCCGTCGCTCACCGGCTCGTCGAAACCGCGCCTTACACCCGCGTGGTCACGTAGCCGCGGAGCGCGCCGCCGAGTTGCTTCACCCACGTCCGCAGGCCGGTGAACTCCGGGCGGTCGGCATCCGGCTCGCGGGTCACCAGGTACACCGCGTCGGACGAGGCACAAGTCGCGTCGCGCTCACGCACCACGCCCCACACTCCGGCATCGATCAGCACCCAGTCGAACCACTGCCGCAGTTGACCGACCAGCTTCGGCAGGTCGCGGCCGATCGCACCGGCGCTCGCGTCGGTAGCTGTGCCCGCGGCCAGCGCTTGCAAGCTGGGCACCGGCGTCGGTTGCAGCGCCCACGTCAGGGGCAGGTTCCCGCTCAGCACCTCGGCCAGCCCCGGCGCGGGGCGCAGCGCGAGCTTCTGCGCGACACCGGGGCGGGTGACGTTGGCGTCCACGATCAACACCCGCTGGCCGCCCCGCGCGAGCGTGACGGCGAGGTTCGCGAGCACCGTCGTCGTGCCCGCTTCCGGTGATGCCGCGGTCAACGTGAGGGCGCGCGAGGTGGCGTCCGGCAGTTGCTTCGCGATCTCGTCGCGCAGGGTGCGGTACTCGCCGCTGACCGGGTGATCCGGGAAGTACCGCGCGACGAGGCCGGCGTCGGGGCCGCCGATGGCAACGGCCGGCACGCGCGGGGCGGTGTCGTGGAACCGCACGGAGAGGAACGCGGTCGCGGGGTCCGGGGCGATGCGCGGGAAGACGCGCGCCGGCTCCTCGACCTTCGCCGGGGTCACCGGCTTCGCGGGCGCGGGCTTCGCCGCCGGGGGCGAGAACACCGTGCCCCGCGGCCCGCCGACCTCGACGAACGGCGCGTCCTCGGCCTCGACGACGAACGACTCGTCCCGCTCGTCGGTGTACGGCTCGTCCACGTCAACCGCGGAGACGGCCACCGGGCGCGCCGAACTGGTTCCGGTCATTGCGCTAAACACGCGGCGCATTCTTGTTCCCGACCGGGGGAGGGTGATACGCTCGCGAAGCCGCAAGCGGCTCGGCTCAGGCGGTGCGCTTGCGGCCTGCCTTCTCTTTCGGCGCGCGGACGGCGGCGCGCTCATTCGGTTCGGCCGGTTTCCGCTTCCCGACCCGCGCCTCGCTCGCGAGCGGGAGCAGCACGGCGTCCCCGCCGTCGCCGCCGTCCTCGTCGGGCGGGGCGATGCCCAACTGCCCCAGCGCCTCAATTGCCGCTTCCACGTCCACCACCTCGGCCCCGGCCCCGGCGCTCAGCTCGAACGCCAGCCCCGCCGCGCGGTTCAGCGCGCGCGGCACACCGGCGCACGCCGCGGTCAGCAGTTCGACCGCGCCTTCGTCGAGCACTCGCGCCGGGTCGCCGCCGGCCGCGCCAACCTGGTGCCGCAGGTACGCGCCGGACTCTTCGGCCGACAGCGACTCGATCGCGCACCGCACCGCGACGCGGTCCGCGAACAGCTCGTACGCCGGGCGCAGCATGGCCGCGCGGAGCGTCGGTTGCGCGACCAGCACGACGAACGCCGCGGCCCCGTGTCGCGTTTCCAGGTTGCCGAGCAGCCGCAGCTCTTCGAGCGCGGAGAGGCTCAGGTGCTGGGCCTCGTCGATGACAATGACCGTCGGGTAGCCGTCGGCCGCGGCGTCGAGCAGGTGCCCGGTGAGCGCGAGCCGCAGCTCTTGCTCGGTCAGTCCCTGGTACGGCTTGCCGAGGTCGAACAGGATCGCCTGGAGCAGGTCGGCCGGCTTGTCGGCGCGGGCGTTGGGCAGCAGCGCGCGCGGAACGTCGGGCAGCAGGTCGTCGAGCCACTTGCGGGCGACGAGCGACTTGCCGACGCCGGCCGCGCCGTCGATCAGCACGGCCGGTTCGCGCCGGGCGAAGGCCGCGGCGAGCGCGGCGAGCGCGGCCTCGTGCGAGGCCGCCGCGAAGTAGGCGGCCGTGTCCACACCGGGGCGGAACGCCGGCCGGTCCATGCCGAAGTGCAACCAGTCCACGGCCACTTCCTTGGGAACGTGCGCGAGGGGCGCGGCGGATTCGTTCCGCCGCGCTTGTGTGGAATCGGCGGTTGGCGGCGCGCGACTTGAACCCATCGCGCGCCGCCGCTGTCAAGGCGCGTGCGCCCCTTTTCGCCCAGATTCCCCAGACGAAATTTTCGGCGCGAGCGGCACGCGATTTCGCGCTTGCACCTGCCCCTACGACCGGTATATCTTCCGAACACTCGCGACGAACCACGCAGCGAAACGCTGCAAGGAGGCAGAGGTATGAGCAGGACGCTCACACTGATCCCGACGGGTTGGGAGCTTGTGCGGGCCACCGCGGAGCGCGGCGGACGCGCGAGCGCACTGGTCCAACTGGAGCGGGTGCTCGCGCGCCCCGACGTACCCGCGGCGCTCGTCGCCGACGGGCACCGGCTCGCGGCGGAACTGGCCCTCGACCTGAGCCAGTACGCCACCGCACGGCGGCACTTGAAGGCCGTCGTGGAGTTGGAGCCGGGGGACGCGGGGGCGCGGTTCCTGCTGGGCCGCGCGTGGGAAGAAGACCCGGACGGCTGCGACCGCCGAGCCGCCATCGCCTTCAAGAAGGCGACCGCGCTCGACCCCGCAAACGCCCTGTCCCGCGCGTGCTTCGGCCGCGCCGCGGAACGCTGCGGATCGGTAAAGCGCGGGACGCGCGAGATGCTCGCGGCGGTCGCAGCCGCGGCCGGCGATGTGGCCGTGGTGCGGGTCGCGGTGCAGGGGTTGCTGGAGGTGGGGAAGGTTGCGGACGCACGGCAGGTGATCGCGCGGGCACGGTTCCTCTGCCCCGGCAACGGTGAACTCACGGCCCTGTGGCAGCGGGTCAACTTCGAGGACGCGCGCCGCACCCAGCGGAAGCTGGTGAAGGCCGAGAAGTCGAACAAGGCGGAGAGGACAAGCGGGAAAACACGGTACGCGCAGGACGCACATTTCGCCACGGATGGCGACCGTGTGACTCTCCCCTTCGTGCGCCCGACCGGCGCACCGGGGAACGGCGGAACGGTGCGGCACGACGGGCCTTCGTTCCCGCGCCCGCACATCGCCCGCCTTCACACGCGCAAGGCCGACCGATAACCAGCGCGCATTCCGGTTAGGGAGCGACCGGACCGGGCACGGTCGAGGGACCGGAGCCAAGCGGCAGGCAGGACGCCGCGAGCCGCGACCACGCCCGGCGCATTGGATGCGTCCGGGCGGGGTCATTTTCTGGCACCACCTGCGCGCCCCTACGACTTCGGCTTCGGCTTCGCCTTCTTGAACGCCTCGGCCTTGCCTTCCTTGTCCTTCCCCTCCATCTCGTCGTCCGTGAGCTTGGTCAGGGTGATCGTCTCCTTTGTCGTTTCGCCCATGAACGTGATCTCGAACGTGAGCTTGTCGCCGTCCAACTTGTAGGTGCCCTCGGCCTTCGCGTCCTTGCCGCCCACGTCAGCGATGGCGATCAGCTTGCCGGCGGCGGTGAACTCGATGGACGCCAGTTCGCCCTTCTTCGCCACCTTCGGCTCCCACTTGCCGATCAGCTTCTTGCCGTCGATCGGCTCCTTCTTGTCCTTCTCGTCGGCGGCGCACGTCGCACACGCCAGCCCCATCACAACGATCCCGAATAGCGTCCGCATGGTCTGCTCCTTGTTCCGTGGATACGCGCCCAGAATACCCGCGCCGAGGCGGCGCGCCGAGACGGATCGCGCCGCCCTACCCCGCCGCGTACCGCTTCTTGATGGTGGGAATCAGGTACTCGCCGAATGCGGAGTGGAAGTCGTGCGCGGGGGCGTGGCCCCAGTCGGCGCGGGCCGCACTGTCGTCCACGTCCGCGGGCCACGAGTCCACGATGCCCTGCCGCTTCTCGTCCACCTTCGTGCTCATCTCCGCATTCGGAAACGCGGCCCGCACCACGGCCTCGATCTCCGCGCAGCTCGGCGCGAACGCGCCGATGTTGTAGACCGTGCGCGAGAGCTTCGCACGCGGCGCGTCCATCAGGCGGAAAATGGCGTCCACCGCGTCCGGCATCGCCATGAACGGGATGCGCGCGTCCGGGCGCACGAAGCACGCATAGGGTTCGCCGCTGGCCGCGGCGTGGATCATCTCCGGGGCGTAGTCGCTGGTGCCGCCGCTGGGCACGGTTTCGGCGGAGATCAGGCCGGGGAACCTCACGCACCGAAAGTCTACCTTGCCGCTCGCGGTCTCGGCGGCGAGCTGCTTGTAGTGCCGCGCGTAGTACCGGCCCAGGTGCTCGCAGTACAGCTTGTTCGCGCCGTACATGGTCGTCGGCACGTTGTGGTCGTCCTCCTTCACTTTGCCCGCGCGGGCCTTCACGTCGCGGCTCGGCAGCCCGAACGCGGCGATGCTGGACGGGTAGAAGAACGCGACCGGGCGACCGTGGCTCTCGCCCTCCTTCTGGGCGAACTCCAGTAGGTTCAGCGTCCCCTCGACATTCACCTTGTGCGCCAGCGCCGGGCTGAACTCACTGCGGGTCGAGAGCAGGGCCGCGAGGTGGTACACGCGGTCCACCTCGTACTGCGCGTGGATGCCGTCGAGCAAGGCGGTATCGAGAATGGACCCGTTCACGGCCTGGCGCACCCGCGCCGCGGATTCGGGCGGCAGCGGGTTCAGGTCG
>SXHE01000607.1 GCA_005773755.1 Planctomycetia bacterium | reverse complement strand
TCGCTCCGTCGTGTGCCGCAACTCGCGGCAGATGCGACCGATGATATAGAAGCCGTTCGTAGCGTCCGCGATAGGTAGAAGCTTGGGGAAAGCTAGGGAAATCGCCGGTCCCGCGGCGCACGGCACGGAAGATGTGTTGTATGTTTCTGATGACTCGTTATACGCGAGTCATCACACCGCGAAGTCCTTAGCAGCCGATCTCCCGCGCGACACCAAGCGCGGAAGCGCTTCGGGTACACGCGCGGTGCGACGCCGGATCGCCGAGGCCGGGCCGACCGCCGCGCCGTTGCTCTAACGAAGCGGACCTTTCCCACGTCGGCCGCCCGCACCTCCCCGACCCGACACTCCTTTGTGTCGTTCCAAGGGTCTTTCACACCAACTGCGCTCGCGGTCGCGCCCACGCTGCGCGCAGTGCGAACGGGGTGAACCGTGTCCGCATCCGACCTGCTCCTGGCCGCCGCCCTCCTGACCGCGCCCGTCGGTACGCCCGAACAGACCCCGACCGAAGAGCGGTGGGTCGTGGTGCGCGACGCGATCCACAAGACCGCGATCCGCTGGGAAATCATGGACCAGCGCGAGACCCGCTACCTGCTCTCCTCGCGCGACGACTTCGATGCCGACTTGAACCTGCTCCGCAAGCGCCACGTGGAACTGGCCGATGCTCCGAAGCTGACCGCGTGCCAGCGGTTGCCGGAGCGCCGGATCGTGAACGACCTCATCAAGTTCAACCGCGAGTACCGCAAGCACCTCGAAGAGCGTCAGATGTGGGAGGCGGACCGCGCCGACATCCTGCACGCGGCGATGGTGGAAACGGACCGCATGTACCGGCAGTGGGACGCGGTGCGCGACGCGCAATGCGACTTCTACTACGTGACCGTGCGCCGGGCCGCGCTGAAGAAGCTGCGCGACGCCATCGGCGACGATGCGTTCACCGCCGGGCGGATGCCGAACTACGTGCCCGACTGGCGCTTCGCCGCTGCTAAATAAGCCGCGAGCGGCAAGAATTACTGGTAAGTGTTGCAATTCCTTCCCTCGCCTTGCAACACTTGCACAGCCAGGCGAGGGTCGCTCTCGCGATCTCCAAACTGCGATACTCAACGACAACAAGCACTTGCGCCGCGCGACCTCACGCGGCGTCGCGATTGGCACGGGCGCTGCTTTTCGTCTTCTCGTCGATGCGGTTCTCCCCCAGAGCCAGCGACAGAGGTTTCGCGGCTTCCCCCCCACGACACGCCGCGACCTCAGCACACGACCGCCTCCATCCCCCTGAGCGAGCCGCGCGGTCCCCCACCGGGCGGCTCGCTTGCTTTTCGTACCACCTCCCACACCCCTTTCCTTTGCCTGTATAATCTTCGCATCCCGCCGCGCCCTTACCGAGCCGCGACAATGAGCGCCCCCGTTTACGTAATGCCCCCCGCACTGACCGTGCAGGGCCAGCCCGTCGGCCCCGCGGGCGAGTTGGCTGATCTGCTACGCCAACTGCTCGCTTCGCAACAAGAGCAGGTCAGTTTGATGAAGGCGCAGGCGGCGAAGGAGGACTCGCAGGCCAAGTGGCGGGCGTTCCTGGCCCGCTGGGACGGCGAGTTCCCCGGCATCGGCGGCACCTGCAAGGAACTGCTCCCGACCCTGGAGCGCGCGTACCTGTCGATGATCCGCGACGTGACCGACCGGCTCGCGGCCGACCCGGAATTGCTCACGGACGAGTTCGAGACGGCCGAGTTTCTCGACCGCTACGGGATGCGCCTCGGGCAGTTGGGCAACATCTTGAGCCAACTGGCCCCGCTCGCCGACGCTTCGGGTGAGAAGGGGTGAAGCGGAGAAGGGGTGAACGGGTGAACGACACGAGCGAATACTGCCTGATGAACTCACCCCTTCACCCCCTTCACCCCCCTCACCCGTTCTCCCATTTATCTTCGGACCCCTGCTGCATGGACATCGCACCCACCGACCTGACCCGCGTTCGCGAGCTGTATACCCTGGGCCACTACCGGCAGGCGCACGGGGCCACGGTCGCGCTCGGCCCGCTGCGCGAGTGGTCCGGCACCGCGGCCCGTCTGATCGGCGGGCGGCTCGCGATCCAGCTCGGCGCGCCGAAGCTCGGTCGCCGGATGCACCTCGTCGCGTTCCGCACCACGCCCGCGTACCCCGAAGCGATCTACTACCACGCCCGCTACCGCATGGAGCGGTTCGGCCCGCTCTCGACGTGGCGTTTCATGCGCGCGAACCCGGACTGGTCCGACGCCCCGCCCGAACTGCACGCCGACTGGGTCTCCTTCTCCGGGTTCGTCGCGGCCCGGCTCCGCGACTTCGACCGGGCCGAGCGGCTGCTGAACCGGGCCGAGAGCATCGTGCCGGACCGCCCGTGGCCGTGCATCGAGCGGTCCAGTGTGTACGAGTTCGCGGACCGGCTCGACGACGCGCTCGTGTCCGCGCGCCGGTCGATCGAGCTGCACCCGTGGTTCCGCCCCGGCGTGCAGTCCGCGGCGCACGTCCTCGTGCGCCTGGGCCGCGACCGCGAGGCCCTCGACCTACTGACCGAAGCCGACACACACATCGAAAGCGGCCTCGTCGCGGCGCAACTGGCCGCGATCCAGACCGACCTGGGCCACTACGAAGACGCGCGCCGCACCCTCGACCGGTACGCGGACCTGTCGCCGATGCTCGAACCGGAGCTGACGAAGTGGCTGGCCGCGCGCCGGGCCGACGCCGCGTACTTCGTAGGCGACTTCCCCACCGCCGCGCGCCACGCCCGCGCGGTGAAGGACAAGTACTTCGACCAGTTCGCCGAGCGGCTTGATTCGGCGAGCGGGGGGCGTCAGCTCACTGAACCTGGCGAAC
>SXHE01000606.1 GCA_005773755.1 Planctomycetia bacterium | reverse complement strand
GGGGTCGCGCTCATCGCCGTCGCGTGTGGGGTGGCGTTCTGGCTGGGTTCGCCGCCCCCGCCGGCCCCGGAACCGGAACCGGAACCCGCCGGGCCGCCGTGGTTCGACGATGTGACGCCCGCGTCCGGGTTGCTCTTCACCCACCGCAACGGCGAAGAAGCGGAACAGTTCACCATCCTCGAATCGCTCGGCGGCGGGGTCGCGCTCATCGACTTCGACGGCGACGGCCTGCTCGACGTGTTCCTCACCGGCGGCGGCACCTTCGACGGCCCGAACAAGCAACAGCTCAAGGGTCAGCCGTGCAAGCTGTTCAAGAACCTCGGCAGCTTCAAGTTCGCGGACGCGACCGCGAAGGCCGGTCTCGACACGGTGGACTGGTGGTACACGCACGGCACGGCCGTCGCCGACTACGACCGCGACGGCTGGCCCGATCTGCTCGTCACCGGTTACGGGCGCGTCGCGCTCTTCCACAACGAACCCGACGGCGCGGGGGGCCGCCGGTTCCGCGACGTGACCGCGGCGCTCGGCCTCAAGGACGACTCGTGGGCGACTAGTGCGGGCTGGGGCGACATCGACGGCGACGGCTTCCCCGATCTGTACGTGTGCCACTACTGCGACTGGACAGTCGCCAACAGCCCGGCGTGCGGCGGCGTGAACCGGCCCGACGTGCGGCGCGACATCTGCCCGCCGGAGACGTTCAAGCCGCTCGTTCACGCGCTGTTCAAGAACGACGCGGGCAAGGCGTTCCGCAACGTGTCCGCCGCGCACGGGTTCGCCGCGAAGGGCAACGGCCTCGGCGTGCTGCTCATCGACATCAACGACGACGGCAAGCCGGACGTCTACGTCGCCAACGACGCGACCAACAAGTTCCTGTTCGTGAATCGCAACGGCCGGCTCGAAGAGAAGGGCTTGGCCGCGGGCGTCGCGGTGGACGACAACGGTAAGTACAACGGCAGCATGGGCGTGGACGGGGCCGACTTCGACCGCTCTGGGCGACCCGCGCTGTGGGTCACGAACTTCCAGAGCGAACTGCACGCGCTCTACCGCAACGACGGCAACGAGCGGTTCGGGTTCGCATCGAAGGACGCGGGGTTGGGCAACCTGAGCCGCGCGCTGGTCGGCTTCGGCACCGGGTTCATCGACGCAGACAACGACGGCTGGGAAGACCTCGTCGCCGCGCACGGCCACGTCCTCCAATTCCCACCTCACGACGCCCCAGTGTTGCAACGACCCTTGCTCCTTCGCAACCAACCCGACAACGGCCGGCGGGTGTTCCGCGACACCAGCCGCTCCGCGGGCGCGTACTTCCAGCAGCCGGCGATGGGCCGCGGGCTGGCGCTCGGCGACCTGGACAACGACGGCTGGCCGGACCTGATCGTGAGCCACACGAACGCGCCGGTCGCGGTGCTGCGGAACGCGGTGAAGGGCCACACCCCGGCGCAGTGGCTTGGCGTGCGGCTGATCGGCCGTGACAACCGCGACGTGGTCGGCAGCACGGTAACGCTGGAAACAAACACCGGCCGCCTGACGCGGTTCGCGAAGGGCGGCGGCAGCTACCTCTCCGCGAACGACCCCCGCATCCTCTTCGGCCTCGGCACCGCGAGCACGCCGACCCGCCTCACGGTGAAGTGGTCATGGGGCGGCTCGCAAACCTGGGACAACCTGCAACCGGGCGCGTACTACGAACTGCGCGAAGGCGAGGTGGCAGCAAGGAAGGTGAGCGCTGGGCGCTGAAATGTGGCCCAACCTTCAGGAACGATTGCGCGTTCGCCCGCCCTACATGCCGTGCATAGTTGCGCCGCGCGTGATACCGGGGTCAATTGCCGCGCCGCGCGACCTTTCGCAGGTCTCCTCTCAGCGCTCGCGAACCGGTCCGACAGCGTCATTCTCGCGGCGATTGGTCGTTGACACCTCCGATCAACGGGCCGTATTATCACGCACAGAGTTGCAGAATTACAAGTTCGGCCGCAGACCTAATGGGGTGATGCCCGCCTGCGGTGCCAGAAGGTCCGTTCGATGGCGATGACCTCCTCAGCATTCTGAGACAGCCCAATGCTCTGCTTCGTGTGTCACACCAACATGCCGCGTACGGGGATTAACGGCCAGTACCTCGAAGACCTGATGCGTCAGCACAACTGCGCCGCGATTTGGGAGCATCCTGAACATGCGGATCAGCGCACCGCGTGGCTGTGGCAGATGGAGCGGGTGACTCCCGGTGATCTGGTTTTCATGTTCGCCAACCAGCGATCTCGTCACGGCGGGATCATCGCGGTCGGCAAGGCGACAGGGCCGCGGCAACAGCTTCTTCCCATGCAGCTTCGGCCAGCGTGGTACGGGACGGAGTGGATCGTTCCTGTCGAGTGGCTCACCGCTTGGAACACGAGCGAGCCTTGCCCCTTCACGGCACTGCAGGCATCGTTCTACGAGTGCGATCCTGAGCAGGCCGAGGTGATTCGCGCGCACTTCAATGTGTAGCGCTTTGGGAGACGGTCGTAGGCTCAGGCCACCTAGGAATTTGATCTGGGGTTGAGGGCCGGTAGGTCGGGCTTGCGTTCGCGCGGGCGTGTACCTCCGACGCGTGCCGTCACCACGACATGAGCCTTGTCACCGCACGCACGGTCAGGAATACGCGCTGGGAACCCGCACCCAAGTTTCCGGTGACCGCGGGCGGCCTCGCAGCGCCACCATTGAACCAAGCGCTGTAGCAGACCGGCGGGGCATGTCGGCTTTCCCCGATTCGTAGCTCACTTGACCCGCCGCGCAGGTGAACGGTGTCGTTCGGTGTTTCGCACCTCTCACAGCACCAGTGGCGCGTCGCTGGATCGGGGCCCGCAAAACCGACGTGCCCGAATTGGCGCTTCTTCGTTCGCGCCGCCGTTCGTGCGCTCCGCTACACTGACGGCACCCACCACGCGGAGCAAGTCCATGTTCGATCCCGATGAAGCGCAGGCCCCGACTATCGACGCGGCCGGGTACGAGCGGCTCCAGGCCGCGCTCGCCGGGCGCGGCGCGGCGGCGGCCGTCGATGAACTGATCGCGGAGCTGCGCGCGGCCGAAGATTTCCAGAACCTGTTCTACGCGCTGCTGATGAAGAAGCGGGTCGAGCTCGGCGTGTCGCCGGTCCCCACGGGAGCGGCGAGCGAACTGCCGGCGCACACCCACGAGGCCTATGAGGACGCCATTCGCGACGCCGGCCGGCATGTCGGCGGGCTGTTGCTCGCGCGCAAGGAGTACGCGAAGGCCTGGGCGTTCTACCGGATGCTCGGCGAACCGGAGCCGGTGCGCGAGGCACTCGAAGCGTTCAACCCCGGCCCCGACGACGACGTGTACCCGATCATCGAGATCGCCTGGCAGAACGGGCTGCTGCCGAAGAAGGGCTTCGACCTCGTCCTCGACCGGCACGGCATCTGTTCGGCCATCACGATGGTCAGCGGGTCCGACCTGTCCACCAACCCGGACCTGCGCGAGTACTGCGTCACCAATCTCGCGAAGGCGCTGCACGCGCAGCTCGCCGAGCGCATCCGCACCGACCTCGCCGGGCGTAACACCACGGTCGGCCCGCACGCGACGATCGCGGAGATGGTCGAGGTCGATCCGGCGCTGTTCGCGGACGACGCCTACCACATCGACACGTCGCACCTGTCCAGCGTGGTGCAGATGACCGCGATGAACCTGCCGATGGGCGAGGGGGTACAATTCGCCCGCGAACTGTGCGCCTACGGCCGCAAGCTGGCCCCGAACCTGCAAGGCAGCAACGACGCCCCCTTCGACGAGAACTACGACGACTTCCTCGCGTACCTGAACGTGATCGCAGGGGAGAACGTGGACGCGAACCTCGCGCGGTTCGAGGCGAAGGCCGCGCGCGAGGCCGACGTGGGCGCGACCTACGCGGCGCAGGTCTACATCAACCTGTTGCTCAAAGCGAACCGCCCCGCGGACGCGCTCGCCGCGGCCAAGCGGTTCCTGATGGCCGAAGACGACCGCAACCTGATCTGCCCCGGCGTGAACGAACTGGCGCGCAAGGCCGGCGACTTCGCCGCGCTCGCGGACGCGGCAAAGGCCCGCAACGACGCCGTCGGCTACCTCGCCAGCCTCATCGCCGCCCGCGTCGAACCGCCGGCGTAAGCCG
>SXHE01000605.1 GCA_005773755.1 Planctomycetia bacterium | reverse complement strand
CCCACCACCGCGCGGCCGTCGGTGCCCTTCACGCGATACTTGATCTCCATGCCGCGCGTCGGGGCCAGGTCCGCGACCTCCAACCGCACGGTCTTCCCGTCCGCGCTCACGGTGGCCTTCGTCACGATCAGCGGCTTCTCGTCGATGTGCTTCGAGCCGTACTGCTGGCTCCGCTTCAGCCCCCACACCTTCACGTCGTAGTTCTTCGGGTCCCCGGCGCTCTTGGTGTCGAGCGCGTCGGTGAAGGTCACTTCCACCGCGCCGGCCTTGGCCTTCAACCCGATGGGCAGATCGGCCGGCTTGCCGGTGGCGCGGACGCGGTAGAACCCGCCGGCCTGCGCGCGGTTCCCGGCCCACGCGAACATGCCGCACACGTACAGGTGCCCGTCGGTCGGGCCGAACCGCGGGCGCATGATCCCGGTGGGGAAGGGCGGCAGCGGCAGCGCGCACATGCCGCCCTGCGCCTGTCCGTTCACGACCTCGTGCGGCACGACGTAAATCTTCCCCTCGCCGTAGGATGTGTTCAGCAGCGACCCCTTGAGCGACCCCCACTTGTCGGACGTGACCCAGATCATCTCCGCGGGCGAGCGGTCGAACTGGTTGGTGATCCAGCACAGCGGCTGCTTCATCGCGCCGTCCGCGGTGTCGGTCTGATCGGTGTAGCCCCACATGTTGCCGTAGAAGCCGCCCTTCTCGACGAGGTTGATGCGGTTCTTCGGCGTCCAGAAGCCCTCTTGATCGGTGACGAAGAACGTGCCGTCCGGGTTCAGGCAGACGCCGTTGGCCGCGCGGAACCCGGTCGCGAGGATCTCCGTCTTCGCGCCGTCCTTGCTCACCTTCAAGAGCGTGCCGTGGTGTGGCACCAGCGCCGGCAGCGCGTGCCGCCCGCTCTTGGCGTAGTAGAAGTTCCCGGCCGCGTCGGTCTGTAGGCCCATCGCGAACTCGTGGAAGTGCTCCGTTACTTGATGGTCGCTGTTGAAGCACTGGTAGTAGTCGGTCTCGCCGTCGCCGTTAAGGTCGTGCAGCTTCACGATCTGGTCGCGACAGCAGACGAACACCGCGCCGTCGCGCAGTTTCAGGCCGAGCGGTTGGAACAACCCCGACGCGATTCGCTGCCAACTGAGTCCGGCCTCTGGTTTGTCGATGCCGCTGACCAGCCACACGTCGCCGTCCCAGGTGCAGACGTACATCCGCTTGCCGTCGGGGTGAAAGTCGAAGCCGGTGAGCCGCATCTGCGCGTTCCACGGGTTGCGCTCCGGCAGCGCGAACGTGTCCACCGCGAACGGCCCGTCGTTGGTGCCGACCGCGACGCCGGCCTTGAGCACCTCCGGCCATCGTTTTGGCCCGCCCTTCGTGAGCGGCGCGAGCGCCTTCGGCGCGGGCGAGGTTTTCGCGAACGCCGCCAGTGCGTCGGCTTCGCCCTTCGCGATCAGCACCTTCACGCGCGTCTGTTTGCGTTGCGAGGTGATCTTCAGCAGGGTAAAGTCGTCGTTCTTGATGAGCACGGCCCGCTCGTCGCCCACGAGCACGACGGCCACGCCCGCCGGCGCGACGCGGGCCAGCAGGTCGTGTGTGGTCGGGCCGATCTCCAGCGTGCGCGAGTAGACCACGACGCCCGGTTGCTTCGGGTCGGTCTCGGCCCCGAACGCTTCCATCAGGTCGGCCGTTCCGACGGAGTACGAGAGGATCGTCTGGTCGCCGAAGGCGTATGTGCCTTTGAACTGCGCCCAGCTTTTCGGCAGTGGGCCGTAGGGCCGCTTGTCGCGGCCGAGGAACCGCGGGTCTTGGAAACTGCCCGTTTCGGGGTCGGCCCAGCCGGGGCCGACGGGGTTGGCGAACTGTACCGCGCCCGTGAGCTTCGGGTGAATCTGGTGCTGGCCGTTGAAGTGGATGCCCTTCCAGTCAATGAAACCGCTGCCTTCCCACGCAGCGGCGAAGCGCATCGTGTCGTGGTCGAACAGCGCCCAGCGCTTGCCGCGCGAGACGCCACCGGCACCGGCATCAAGGCGCACCGCGATCCCCTTGTACGCGATGTTGCTGGGTGTCCCGCCGACCTCATAGGTGTTCATCAGGCTCGGGCCGTAGTCCATCGTCACCCACGGCTCCACGTTCACCGGCACCGGGCCGAACTCGTTCTTCTTGCCCGCGGGCAGTTTGGCGAAGTAGGCGTCGTCGGCCTTCGCGTACTGCGACGGGTTGTGCGGCTTGAGGTACGTCTCGCGCAGGTAGTGGATCAGGTCGTACTTCTGGCGCGGTACCATCCACGTCTGCGGGGCCATGAGGCCGTAGCCGCGGGTGAGCGTCTGGTACAGACTGTACGGGTCGCTGCCGTTCTTGAAGGCGTGCGTCATAAACTTCGGCGACGTGGGCAGCGAGCCGGCTTGGTCTTTCGTGCCGTGGCAGTTGGCGCACACGCGGGTGTAGATCGCCTCGCCGCGCTTGAGGGCTTTGTCGTCGAGCGCGCGCAGCAACCCGGCGTGGTCGATGTCCTTCTCGTATTCGGGAATCACGAGCACCGTGACCGCGGGGCGCAGTTCCTTCGCCCGCGCCGGCCCGCCCTCGGCGACCTCGATGAGGTACTTCGCGAGGTCGAGGAACTGCTGCCGGTCCGAGAGCAGGTTCGCCATCCCTTCGGGCATCAGCGACTTGTTGCTCGCGGCGCGCTTCTCGATCTCGGCCTTCGGTATCGTGACGCGCTTGCCGTTGGCCGACGGGTCGATCAGCGTGAGCGCGTCGGCGGTCTCGGCCGCGACGAGGCCGGTCACGGTGCGCTCGTCTTTCGTGGTAACGACGACCGTTTCGTAACCCTTCTTCACCGTCTTCGACGGGTTCAGCACGGACTCGATCAGGTGTTCGGCGGTGCCGTCCTTGCCGGTCTTCGCGAGGTCCGGGCCGAGCTGCGCGCCGGTGTCACCGTCGTGACACTTGGCGCAGGTGAGGAACGGCTGGAAGAACAGCACGGCCCCGCGGCCGGCGTCGCCCTGGGCGCGCGCGTCTTTGGCGAGTTGGGCCAGCGGTTCGCCCGCGAGCTGCTGTTGGAGAGAGACCGGGTCCGCGGCGCGGACCGACGCGGAGTAGGTGAACGCCAGCAGAACCGCGATCAGCGCGCGGGCGAACATGGTCCGCTCCTGTGTGTGTGGAACCGGGACGCGCGAAGGCGCGGGGTGTCAGTTTACGGGCGCACCGACACAGTACAGCGCCTTGCGGCCCTTGAGGAACAGCTTGCCGTCGGCGACCGCGGGCGAGGCCTGGCTCTCGTCGCCGAGGTCGTTGGTCGCGAGGATCTCGAACTTGGCCCCGGCTTTGATGACGTAGCTCTTGCCGGCGCTGGCGAGGTAGATGCGGCCGTCCGGCCCCGCGACCGGGCTGGCGTGGCTCGATACGCCGGGCAACCGCTCGCTGTACACCACTTCGCCCGTCGCGAGCTTCAGGCACTTGAGTACGCCGGGCGAGTGCAAGCGGTACAGGTACTCGCCCACGAT
>SXHE01000604.1 GCA_005773755.1 Planctomycetia bacterium | reverse complement strand
GGGCCGCGGACTTCAACCGGCTGTCGCTCGCGGACGTGGTCGGCGAGTGGGAGGCCGCGCGGCGGTCGAACCTGTGGTTGTTCCGCAACTTGCCCGCCGCGGCCTGGGCGCGATCCGGGCCGGCGGGCGGCAACCCGGTGAGCGTGCGGGCGCTGGCGTACATCATCGTCGGTCACGCGCGACACCACCTCGCGATCCTCCGCAAGCGGCTGGCCGCGGGCTGATCCGGCGATAATCTCGGACCCGCGAGCCGCGCTCGCGGCAATACTCGGTGGGCAATTCACCCCGTATGGAGGACTGACCATGTTCGCGCGTACCGTTCTTGCTGTGGCCGTCGCGGCGCTGTTCGTCGCGCCGGTGTCCGCTCAGAAAGAAAAGAAGGCGGAGCTGAACGACTTTCCGTTCTGGACCGCGCCGAAGACGCTGCACGCGCGGGCGTTCGCGCCCGGTCTTCAGGCCGCGCTCGAACTGACGCCGGCGCAGATCGAGAAGATTGTCGCGGCCCGCACCGCGACCGTGGACGACCCCGAACTGCGCAAGCTGCCGAACAAGAACGACCCGAACGCGACCGCCGACGATCTCGCGAAGGCCAACGCCAAACGCGCCGAGGCCACCGAGAAGCTGTTCAAGGAGGTCGATCTGATTCTCACGAAGGAGCAGAAGGCGCTGATCGAGAAGATCAACGACGCCTACGCGAAGATCGGGTCGGAGATCGGGGGCGAGTTCCAGGCGAAGTTCGCCGCCGCGAAGGGCAACGCCGAGGATACGGCCGCGCTGCGGAAGGAACAGGCCGAAGCGATCCGCACCGCGTTCGAGAAGAAGCTCGACGCGCTGCTGACCAACGACCAGCGCGCCGCGGTGAAGAAGGCCGCGGAGGAAGAAGCCAAGCGCGCGAAGGCGAACCCGGACAAGCCGAAGCCGAAGAAGTGACGCCCGGCATTCGCGCCGGATTCTGTTAGCGCGCCCGAACGCGCCGGTATCTTGTCCCCGGTACTCAGTTCACGAGGGCACACCGATGCGCGCGTTCGGGGCAGTGGTGGTATTGGTCGCGACGGCGCTCACCGCGGCGCGGGCCGACGACGACGCGGCGAAGCAGGAACTGAAGGCGCTGCAAGGCAAGTGGGTGGTGGTCGCGGCCGAGCAGGACGGCGACCCGCTGGAGCGCGTCGTCGGCGGGGTGATGACGATCAAGGACAACAACTTCGCGATCAAGACGAAGGGCGGCACCGAACTGAAGGGCGACCTGATCCTGAACCCGGCGAAGACCCCGAAGCACATCGACCTCGCCCACCAAGACGGCCCGCTGAAGGACAAGACGTGGCAGGGCGTGTACGAACTGAAGGGCGACACGCTGAGGCTGTGCTACGCCGAGGCCGATAGCGAGAAAGACCGCCCCACCGAGTTCAAGACGCTGAAGAAGTCGCGACTGATGCTGTTCGAACTGAAGCGCGAGAAGAAGTAAAGTGTGGTCCGCTCGCTCTGCGAGCGGTGCTGAGCGCATCGTATCGCTAGCGTGTCTCACGTCACAGACCGCACGGCTTGCCACCGCTCGCGGTGCGAGCGGACCACCCTAAAACCTCACACGAACAGTTCCGCGACCGCGCAGCTAAAGCCCGGGAGGACGTTCTCGCCGGAGAGCGATCCGGTTTCACCTACTTCCGCGCAGGTGCCGTCGACCCGGCGGATCAACACCGTCTTCGTTTCCGGGCTGATGACCCAGATGAGTTTCACGCCGGCCGATTTCAATTCCGCGACTTTCACCGCGACCTCCTCGTAGGTGTCGTTCGGCGAGACCGATTCGACCGCGAGGTCGGGCGCGATTGGGATGTCGCCCTTCGGGGTTTTGTCGTCGGGGAGTCGGCCCTTCGCCACGAACGACAGGTCGGGCTTGCGAACCTGTCTCGGCTTTCCGGGAAAGCACTTGTACCCGGTCTGCGCCCCGTACACGTGACCGAGGCTGTTCTGCCGCACGAATGTCTTGATGAGCATACTCAGGGTCGACGCGATCTCGTCCGATTCGGCCCCCATCGGCTTCTCCCGTAAGCGCCCGTCGATCAGTTCGTAGAGGCCACCGTCCGGCATTCGGAGCAGGTCTTCCGGTTCGATCACGGCCGGAATGTCGTTGTCGCTCATCGCACGTCCTCCGTTGAATCGCTCGCATTCTACCACTCCCTTTTCCCCGTTACGAGGGTTGTCCCATGCTCGCGCCCGTCACCCTGCGCTACGACTTCCGGCCGCGCCGCCGGTCCCTGGCGACCGCCGCCGTCGCGGACCTGTTCGGCCTGCCGGAACGCGAGCCGGCGCACACCATCTGCGACGGCCTCGCGCTCGACGTGCGCCCCGGCGATCTGGTGCTGTTCGTTGGGCCGAGCGGCAGTGGCAAGTCGAGTCTGGTGCGCGCCGCCGCGGATCAACTGAGCGCGGTCGATGCGTTCGCGCTTCCGCTGCCGGACGTGCCCCTCATCGACGCGCTCGCGGGCGCGGTCGAAGAGCGCCTGGCGGCGCTCGCGGCGTGTGGCCTCTCAGAAGCGCGGCTGCTTCTGCGCACGCCGGCGGAGTTGAGCGAAGGACAGCGCTACCGGTTCCGGCTGGCGTTCGCGCTGGCGAACGGCGGCGCGCCGTTCATCGCGGCCGACGAGTTCACCGCGACGCTCGACCGCGTGCTGGCGAAGGTGGTCACGTTCAACGTGCGGAAGCTTGTGACGCGCGCCGGCGTCGGGCTGCTCGCGGCCACGACGCACGAGGACGTGATCGACGACCTCGCCCCGGACCTGCTGGTGCGGTGCCACGGCGACGGGCACATCGAGGCCGAGCGCCGGGGGCGGCTTCGGCGGCCGATCTCCTTCGCCGACGAGCTGTGGCTGTCCGAAGGGTCCGCGGTCGACTGGCCGTACTTTGCGCGGTGGCATTACCGCGCCCACCGGCTCGCGTTCGTGAAGCGCGTCATCCTGTTGTGGCACGGCGCGGAACCGGTCGGCATCTGCGTGTTCGCGACCCCGGCCGCGAGCCTGGCGCTGCGGTCGCGGTACTTCGGCCTCTCCGACCCGCGCGCGGCGGTCGCGCTCTCCGCGCTGAACGAGCGCCTGTGGCTGCTCCAGCGCGTGGTGCTGCACCCGACGTACCGCGGGGCCGGGATCGCGTCGGCGTTCGTGCGCCGCGCGTGCCAGTCGTGCGACATCGACTGGATCGAAACGCTGACCGCGATGGGCCGGGCCAACCCGTTCTTCGAGCGCGCCGGGTTCGTGCGCGTCGGCGTCATCAACCGCAGCGGCAAGGCCGGGCAGTTCGGCCCGCGCGGCGGCATCGCCGCCGAGACCGCGCGCAAGAGCCGGTTCAGCGACCCGGTGTACTACGTCTTCGACAACCGCACGCGCGGCCGGGCCGCGCCGGAATCCGTACCGTAGTGTGCAACTCGGAGGAGCCGCACATGCGCAAGTTCGCGAAGCACGCGG
>SXHE01000054.1 GCA_005773755.1 Planctomycetia bacterium | reverse complement strand
GGCCTAACACGGCGGTGTTAGGCCGACCGACAGTCACAGCTTATCGGCCGGGCTTTGCACCCCGCGACCGCCTCGATTCAAGACGTGGGTGTAGATCATCGTCGTTTCCACGCTGTTGTGGCCGAGCAACTCCTGAACAGTGCGGATGTCGGTGTGATCCTCAATGAGGTGCGTCGCGAAGGCGTGTCGCAGGGCGTGTGGGGTCGCGTGCTTGGCGATTCCCGCCGCCGCCACCGCGGTCCGAAACGCCTTCTGGATTACCGATTCGTGCAAGTGGTGCCGGTGCCGCACGCCGGTCTTGCGGTCGGTGTAGTGAGAGGTCGCCGGGAACACCCACTGCCAACCCCACTGTCGATCCGCGTTCGGGTACTTTCGTGCAAGCGCGTCCGGGAGCGGAACCCGACCCGTCCCGGCCTCCAAGTCGGCCGCGTGCTGCGCGCGAACGCGCTCCAGGTGGGCCAGGAGGTCGGTCTTGAGTGCTACCGGCAACGGGACGACGCGATCCTTGTCTCCCTTACCTTGCCGCACGACGATCTCGTTCCGAACGGTGTCCAGGTCGCGAACGCGCAACTGCATGCACTCCAACACGCGCACCCCGGTGCCGTACAGCGTGACTCCGATCAGTCGCGGAGTTCCGTCCAGATTCGCGAGAAGCGCGCGCACTTCGTTGCGATTCAGAACGATCGGCAACCGCCGGGTTCGGTTCGCGCGCACTACCTTCAACTCGTTCAGCGGCCTCCCAAGAACGTGCTGATAAAGGAACAGCAGCGCGCACAGCGCCTGGTTCTGCGTGCTCGCCGCGACGTTGTTCTCGACCGCGAGGCTGGTGAGGAAGGCGTTCACCTCCGGTTCGCCCATCGTGTTCGGGTGCCGAATCTTGTGGAACCGGATGAACCGCTCGATCCAATCGTGATAAGCGTCCTCGGTGCGAATGCTGTAGTGGCGCACGCGACAGGCGTGGCGCACGCGGTCGAGCAACTTCGGTTGCTGCGGGGCCGAGACGTTCACGGGCCGCTCCTTCGGAAGTGAGGAACCGGCGTACAGAATCGCGCGCACTGGACACCCGGTCAAGTGTCCGCCGCGCGAATCTTTCGCGCCCGCCTCAATCACTTCGGCTGTCGCCTCACTTCGCGCGCGCCGTTGGACTTCGCCCCTTGCGCGATCTACGTTTCATTCGGCAATTTCTCGGAACTCGCAGCCGGTCGGCCGCGTCCGCCGCCGGAACAGGTTAACCGAATGAACTGGCTCCGCGAGCCTGACGCCGAACCGCTGCCGGGGTATCGGCTCCTCGAACCCATTGGCACCGGCGGGTTCGGCGAGGTGTGGAAGTGTGTCGCCCCCGGCGGCATCCACAAGGCCATCAAGTTCGTCTACGGCAACCTCAACGCCCTCGACGGCGACGACGCGCGCGCCGTGCAGGAGATGAAGGCGCTCGAGCGCGTCAAGCAGGTGCGGCACCCGTTCGTCGTGTCCATCGAACAGATCCAGGACGTCGGCGGCGAACTCGTCATCGTCATGGAACTGGCCGACAAGAACCTGCACGAGGTGCTCGTCGAGTACCAAGAAGCGGGGCGGCCCGGTATCCCGCGCGACATCCTGCTCGGGTTCCTCGACGACGCGGCCATCGGCCTCGACCACCTGATCGAGAAGCACAACCTCCAGCACCTCGACGTGAAGCCGCGCAACCTGTTCACGGTCGCGGACCGGGTCAAGGTCGCCGACTTCGGGCTGGTGAAGCAGCTCGAACGGTCCAGCGCGTCCGGGCTGCTGGGCGGGGTCACGCCGATCTACGCCGCGCCCGAGACGTTCCAGAACAAGATCAGCAAGCACTCGGACCAGTACAGCCTCGCGGTGGTGTACGTCGAGCTGCTGACCGGGCGGCGGCCGTTCGCGGGGAAGAACATCCGGCAGCTCGCGCTGCAGCACATGACGGAGCCGCCGGACCTGGGCATGTTGCCGGAACCGGACCGGGCGGTGGTGGGCCGGGCGCTGGCGAAGAACCCGGACGAGCGGTGGCCGAGCTGCACCGCGTTCGTCCGCGCGCTGGGCAGCGCGCGCGAGGGGAGCGGGAGCAGCGGCAGCGGGTACGGGCCGAGCGTGAGCGACCCGGCGGCGTGGGCCCGCGCGGGCAAAACCGCCCACGACGTCGACCTGACGCCCGGCGCGAACGAGGGCGGCGTCGCGGTCATGGCCGGACCGTCGCGCCGCAAGACCGAACCACAGTTGGAGATCGACGAAGACCACCTGCTGGGCGTCACCGCCCCGCAGAAGGAAGTCGGCGTCCTGCGGCCCACCATCCTCGTCGGCGTCGGCAGCTTCGGCCGTCGCGCGCTGCAAGAGCTGCGGTGCCGGCTCACCGACCGCGTCGGCGACGTGCTCCAGGTGCCGTGCTACCGGTTCCTCTATGTGGACTGCGACCCGGACGCGGTCACGAAGGCCGTGAGCGCGCCGCAAGACGTGGCGCTGGGCACGGACGAGGTGTTCCCGGTGCCGCTGCAACCGGTCACCCAGTACCGCCGCCGCCAGCTCGAACAGATATTGGACTGGCTGCCGCGCGAGAAACTGTACTCGATCCCGCGCAGCCTGCACGCCGGCGGCTCGCGCGCGCTGGGCCGGCTCGCGTTCTGCGACAACTACCTGCGGTTCGTCACCCGGCTGCGGCGCGAGCTGCAGATCGCCACGCACCCGGAGTCGATGGCCCAGTCGTCCGACCAGACCGGACTGACGGTGCGCGACAACACCCCGCAGGTGTTCGTGTTCGCCAGCGCCAGCGGGGGCAGCGGCGGGATGCTCGTCGACCTGGGGTACGCGGTGCGCCGGGTGGTCGCGCGGCTCACCTCGGCGGAAGCCCCGGTCACGGCGTTCGTGTACGCCGCCGCGCCCACCGACCCCAACTCGAGCGACGCCGAACTCGCCAACGTGTACGCCGCCGTCACCGAACTGAACCACTACGCGGACCCGGACGTAGCCTTCGTCGCGCAGTACGGCGGCCCCGAAGGGCCGAAGGTCGAGAGCCGGGGTTCGCCGTTCACGTCCACCTACCTGCTGCCCATGCCGGAGCGCTCGAACGCGGCGTTCCGCGACGTGGTCTCGCACCTGGCCGGGTACGTCGCCCACGACATGACCACGCCGCTGGGCGCGGCGCTCGAGCGCGTCCGCACGCAGCCGGTCGGGTTCGACAAGAGCCACTTCCGCACGTTCGGCACCTACGGCGTGTGGTTCCCGCGCGGCCTGCTGCTGCGCGCCGCGGCCCAGAAGATTTGCCTGTCACTGCTGAAGGAATGGAAGACGGACGCGGCCCCGCTCGACATGGAGCCGGTGAAAGAGGTCGTGGGGCAGGCGGTCGCCGACCCGCGGATCAAGCCGGACGCGGTGCGCCAGCAGATCGAAGAGGAAGCGGTGCGCGGATCCGACGGCGGTCCGGCCGACCAGATCGAGCGGTGGCTCAGCGGCCTCGAAGGGCAGGTCGCCGCCGCCGGGCGGCACCCGGACGCGGGCGCGTGGTCGCGCGCCGTCTGGGACCAGGCCCGCGACCTGATCGGCACCCGGCCCACCGGCGAACAGGACAGCACCGTGCGCCGCAGCCGCACCTCGCGGCTGCTCGAAGACGCGGTGAAGCGGGTCGCGGAGATGTGGGGGAACGAGTTCGCGGAGATCGTGCGCCCGCTGGAGGTGCAACCGGGCCGGCGGCTCGGCGCGATCGGCACCGCGCTGAAGAAACTCGCGGCCGTGTGTACCGACTGGGCCACGGACGCCGACGCCCGCGCGCAGCAGATCGCGGTGAAAGCCCGGCAAGCCAAGAGCGACGTGCAATCGGCCCACGACGTGTGCCAGGCCGGAAGCGGCACGTTCAGCTTCTTCGGCGGGCGCAGCGGGCGCAGCATGCGCCACTTCCTCGATCAGGTGCGCGCGTTCGCCCGCGTCCGGCTGCAAGAAGACCTTGCGGACGCGACCGCCAAGTTCTACCGCGCGCTGCGCGTGCGCGTCGAGGACCAGCTCCGCGAGCTGGCGTATTGCCGCACGCGGCTCGAGGCGCTCATCGCCGCGATGGAGTGCCCGCTCGCGAACCTGCCCGTGTCGTCCGACACCCCGGTCGCGCTCTCGGAGGAGGCGCTCCAGCAAACGATCCACCCGACGAACACGCTCAACGTGGTGCTGCCCGCGGGCGACACGCACATCGACCGCTCGGCCGCGAAGATCGTCAAGACCGTGAAGCCGCAAGACGTGCTGCGCCTCGAAGTGGCGCTCCAGAAGCTGGTGCTCGAACCGCGCGGCGGCCTCACCGGGCTGTGCGTGCTGAACGCGGACATGAGCCGCACGCTGCTGGGGCCGATGGTGGAGCAGACGACCGCGGTGCTCAGCGACCTGCTGCCGGTCACGGACGTGACCGAGGTGGAAGTGTCCACGTCGCGGGCGCGGAAGATGGACGTGTCGGCCCGCATCCAGGACTACCACACCCGCGCGGCCCCGTCGTGCGGCGCACCGGACGCCGGGCAGACGTTCGTGCTGGTGCCGGAAACGGAATCGGGCAAGTCGTTCGCCGCCGTGGTGCGCCGCACGGTGCCTTCGGCGCTGACGATCCCGGTGAACGGCGCGGCCACCGACCTGATGTTCTGCCGCGAACACGGCAACCTGCGCCCGGACGAAGTGGCCGCGCTGCTGACCGCGTGCATGCCGGCGTACTACGAGTCGCTGGCCGCGCCGCAATCCGCCCCACACGCCCGCTACGACGTGACCGAGTGGCTCCCGCTGAACGAGTAGTGCGCGTTCGGAACGCACGAGCCGGAAGCGGGG
>SXHE01000603.1 GCA_005773755.1 Planctomycetia bacterium | reverse complement strand
GGCGGGCCGCTTGGGGATGTGGGAACGTCGGCCGCGGTTAGAAGAAGAACCCGATGCCGACGTTGAACCCGTGCAGCAGGCGGAACCAGTTGCGCCCGTAGTTCGGGTCGATGTTGCCGAAGTTGTACCCGACCGGCTCGCGCATGTACCGGGTGTTGAAGTACGTCATGCCCATGTACCCGATCCGCATCTGGATGCCCTCGACCGGGTAGAACCAGATGTTCGCGTTCGCGGTCACGCTGGGCACCAGGTGGAACGACTCGCGACCGAACTTCGACTGCGTGGAGTCGTCGCCCAGGCGGTACTTGGCCCGCTGCTTGGCGACGTTCAGGTACGCGGCCCCGGTCAGGTCCAGGCTCGCGGAGAACATGCTCCCCAGGTAGACCTCGTTCCCGACACCCACGAACAGGCCGTACATGCGCTGCGACAGGGTGTTGGTGTAGACCGCGACGTTCTGGGGCGGGGCGTTGCCCTGGTCGTCGGCATCGACCGTGCGCCAGGTGAACCGCTCGAAGAACCACGCGAACCGACCACCCACGAGCGAGTACACGCTGCTGTACTCGGTCGCGAACAGCGGGGTCCGCAACCCGGCCTCGGCCTGCGAGTACCGGGCGACAAACTTGATGTCCATCACGTCGGCCGCGTTCCAGATGCCGAACGAGTTGCCGCCCCCGGCGATCGCGTCGCCGGCTGTGTCGTTCACCGGCCCGCCGAACGCGGTGGTGAAGTTGAACACCGGCGAACTGAGGAACGTGTCCGCGAGGTCCAAGCGCCGTGCGAACCCCGCCGGGAACTGCGTTGCCCCCGCGGAGTAGTGGGCGTCGTACAACTGCATGTAGTTGACGTAGGCCCGAACGCCCGTGTCGAACTTGTACCCGATCTCGGTCCAGTGGCCCGGCTGGAACTCGCGCCGGCCCATCCGGTTCGTGGTGAGCGCGTCCTGACCGGTGCCGATGAACGTCCCCGGCGTTCCGGTGATGGCCCCGGTACTGTCGAAGAACCCGCGCGAGCCGATGGACTGGTTGCCCAGCGCCTTCGTCTGCGTGAGCATCACGAACTCGGCGCTGATGTAGAACCCCGGCTGGCCCGCTTGCCCGGTCGGGATCGGCAGCCCGTCGCCGACCGGCGACGTCTGGAACCCGCCCTCCTGAGCGCGAGCCGTGTACGGCGCGGGAGCGCCGTACTGGGCGCTCGCCGACGACGGCCAGCCGACCGCCACGACCGCTGCCAACACTGCTCCCCGGATGTACCGATGGCGCATGACCCACGTCCCCCTTCAGACAACAAAGACGACCGGCCGACACAGGCTCCCCAACCTGCACCGGCCCGGCACCCCGGACGAGTCCGGGACGCCGTTCCCCTGATTACGTCCCCTCGCGGCCCACGGTGTAGACTGTGGGTGCGAAAGTCGCGGGACGATAACGTCCGCCCACCGCTGGTCAAGCGGTTTCAGCCCGAAAATCGCCCGCACCCGCGGAAAAAGTGAGACATCGGCCCCGCGCCGCGCGAAGCTGAATACGCTAGCGGCGCGCGGGCAAACGGCGCGGACCCACCCGCCGTTGTGTGATGGGGAAGAGAGGGAAACGGGGTATCCGAACATGCGCCTTCTTCTCGTACTCGCCTTCTCGATTCACGTCATCGCGCCCGCGCGCGCCGAGAAACCCAAGCCCGAAGCCGCGGACGCGCTCGCGGCCGACGCGCTCAAGGCGTTCCGCGTGCCGGGGGCCGCGGTCGTCGTCGTGCGCGGCGACAAGACCCTCGTCCGGAAGGGCTACGGCACGCGCGACACCGGCGCAAACACACCCGTCACCGCGGACACCGTGTTCCCGCTCGCGTCCTGCACCAAGCAGTTCACCACCGCCTTGCTCGCGATGCTCGTGGAAGACGGCGTGCTCGAATGGGACGACCCGGTGAAAAAGCACTTCCCCGAGTTCAAACTCTCGGACCCGAACGCCAACGCGCTCCTGACCATGCGCGACCTCGTTTCGCACCGCACCGGCCTCGGCGCGCACGACTTGCTCTGGTATCGGGCACCGTGGGGCATCGACCATACGCTGAAGCAAGTCCCGCTGTTGCCGCTCGACTACCCGTTCCGCGGCGGCTACCGCTATTCGAGCATCCCGTTCCTCGCCGCCGGGCGCGTCGCGGAGAAGCTCGGCAAGGACAAGTGGGAGAAGCTGATGTTCGACCGGCTGATCGAGCCGCTCGAAATGAAGGGCGTCACCTTCACGACGGCGGAAGCGGCAAAAGCGACCGACCGCGCGCTCGGCCACCGGCTGAACAAGGCCGGCAAGGTCGAGCGGATGCAGGGCTATGAACTGAAGGAGCCGAACCCGTCCGGCTCGATGAACGCGACCGCGCGCGACCTAGCCGCGTGGCTCCAGTTCCACGTCTCCGACGGTATCGCGCCCAGCGGCAAGCGGCTGGTGGCGTCGAAACTGCTGCTCGAAACGCGCACCGGGCAGAACCTGATGCGGGTCGACGTTGGGCCGAAGACGCTGTTCCCCGACACGGTGCAGATGAGCTACGCGATGGGCTGGGTGGTGAGCGACTACCGCGGGCTGAAGGTGGTCGGTCACGGCGGACTGTACGACGGGTTCCGCGTACAGATCACGCTCGTGCCGGACAAGGACCTGGGCTTCGCGGTGCTCACCAACCTGCACGACACCCGGATGCCCATGTCGCTGACCAACAGCCTGATTGACCTGTACTGCGAACTGAAGCCGAAGGACTGGGCCGCGTACTACCGAGAGCGGATCGAGGCCGATGCCGAAGCGCGTGCGGTCATGCTCGCCGCGCGCGACAAGGCCCGCGACCCCAGCGCAAAGCCCTCATTGCCGCTGGCGAGCTACGCGGGCGAGTACACACATCCGGCCTACGGCACGGCGACCGTCACGCACGCCGCCGGCAAGCTGACCGCCAGTTACAGCAGCTTCAAGTACCCGCTGGAGCACTTCGAGCGCGACACGTTCCGCGTGACCGCCGACTTCTTCGAGGACGAGCTGGTAACGTTCGTGGTCAAGGAAGGGAAGGGCATCGGAGTGAAGCTGTCGGGGATCGAGTTCACGAGGAAGTGATGTGCGTGCCCTGGGACCGCGGGCGTCCCGCCCGCTGTGAAGCGTGTGCGGAGGCCATCAGAGAGTCCGCAAAACTGACGCGCAGGTTCAGCAGCGGGCGAGACGCCCGCGGTCCCAGGGAAAATCAACTCACCAGCGAGAAGAACAGCTCTTCCAGGTCGTCCTGCTTGTACAGCGTGCGCAGCTCGTCGAGGGTGCCGCACACCACCACCTTGCCCTTCGCCATCACCGCGACGCGGTCGCACAGCTTCTCCACCTCGCGCATGATGTGCGTGGAGAAGATGATCGTCTTGCCGCGCCCGCGGAGCCGCTTCACGTTCTCCAACACGGCCCGCTGCACGAGCACGTCGAGGCCGGCGGTCGGCTCGTCGAAGATCAGCACCGGCGGGTCGTTCACCAGCGCCCGCGCGATCGACACCTTCTGCCGCATCCCGGTGCTCAGTTGCCCGCCGCGCACGTCGCGGAACTCCGTCATCTGGAGTGTGGCGAACATCTCCTCCATGCGCGGGCGCAGTTCGTCGGGCGGCACCTGGTGCAGGCGGCCGTAGTACTCGACCATCTCCCACGCGGTCATGCGCTCGTACACGCCCGTGTTGGCCGACAGGAACCCGACGTGTCGGCGCACCTCGCCCGGCTGCGTGAGCACGTCGAAGTCCGCGACGGTCGCGGTACCGGCCGACGGCGTGAGCACCGTGCAGAGCATTCGCAACGTGGTCGTCTTCCCGGCCCCGTTGGGGCCGAGCAGCCCGAACACCTCGCCGGGGCGCACGGAAAACCGCACCGCGTCCACCGCGGTGACGCGCTCGCCGCCGGTGCCGCGAAACCACTTCGACAGGTCGCGTACTTCGATCATGGGAACCGCATCGGCGGGTTAGATAGTGATTCGAGAAGGCTTGCGAGCGATCAGCTCCGGTTAACGGCGGCCCAGTCGATCGACTGCCAGATGTCGCAGTCCGGATGGGCGTCGCGGACACGCTGCACGGCCGACTCGCTGAACGACCCAACCTCTGTGTCGCCCACAACGCCGAACCTGCGCAACAGACGCAACAAGAACCCGCCGTTGCGGGCCAACCCGAGGTAGGTCAGTTTCGGCATCGTGGCGAGCGAACTCAGCCCGCGGTCGGTCAACCGATAGCATCCCCCGAGGCCGAGGGCGCAGAGGTTCGGCAGTGCGGCGAGCGTGCGGGCCGCGCGGTCGCCCAGCATATGGCACCCGTCCAACTTCACATTGGTCAGCGTGGGGAACCGAGCTAACACTTCCACACCCGCATCCGTGATCGGGCAACAGGCAAGCGAAAGGTCTGTGAGCTTCGCCAGGCCGACGATTTTCGCCAACCCGCGGTCGGTCACGTCCGAGGTGTCGAGATGGAGCCGTCGGAGTTCGGTCAGTTTGCCAATCGTGTCCATCCCTGGGTCAGTCATACGATACGCATCGAGCGATTCTAACCACGGCAGGTCGGTCAGTCGACGCACGGCGCGGGCAGTCACTGGGGAACCGGACAGTGCAAGCGCCTTCACAGCAGTGGCGCGAGTGCCGACGAGCGCATCGACGAGTTGCTCCAGGTCGGGATCGCGCACGTCTGGGATGCCCATGAACTCGAACCGATACGCTTCGCCGGGGCGTGGAGTAAACGCGCCGGGCGTCTCGGCGACCAGTTGCCACTCGGCCGTGTGGTCGCCGGTCGGTCGAGTAGCGACATTACCAAAAACGGGGATATGGACTTCGCCAGTGCCATTCGCCACGGGTACCTCCACTCCTGTTAGAGACCGAACGTTACGCCGGCGGCAGCGGGGCTTGTTCGGCGATCCAGCGCGTGTAGTTGTCCCAGCTCCTGTCGTCGATCTCGAACTCCGGATACGCTTCGCCGTGGATGCTCAGGAGCGCCTTGCGGCGACCGGTGCCGCGGTCCACCTTCTCGCGCCGCAGGGTGAAATCGTCCGGTCCGGCGACCCACACCGCGTTACCCGTGACCGCCACGAAGAAGGCTGTTGCGCCCAGCAGCTTCGCCTTCCAGTACGGGGTGGTGGGCAGGTCGAGTACGAGCCGGTCGGCGTGCGCGTCGGCCCCCTGAATCTCGCGCACGAGGTCGTCGAACCAGGCCATGTGGTCCGGGTCGGGGCGCTCGGCGAAAAGCGCACGAAGGGTGCCGTAGCTCTTGAACCGGTTGAGCGCGCCGAACAGCATGAACAGCCCGAAGAACACGTTCACCGGGTTCACGCCGCCACCGGCCTGCAGGCGGTTGTACGCGAGCAGGCCGTTCAACCCGGCGAACACCAACATCACCACACCGTCGAGGAACAGCCCGAACGCCGACGGCACGAACCACTTGTACAGCCCGACGAACATCTCGCCGACCGCGAGCGCGCCGAACACCAGGGCCACTTGTTGGTTGAGCGCGCCGCCGGCGTCGTAGATGAAGTACGCGATGCCCAGCATGAGCAGCGCGTACACCACGTTCTCGCGCCCGCTGCGCTGCACGGACCGGCACAGCTCCCGGTACGCGGCCACCTGTTGGAGCCGCAACCGCATCGTCGCTTGATCGGACATTCACGCCCCGGTGCGCATCGTGTTGGGTACGCGGTCATTGTGCCGACTGGGGGCGCTCTCGGAAACGGGAAATGCGACCGGTTCCCTGGGACCGCGCCCCGCTCGTGGCACCACGGGAGGTTTCACGCCATCGGGAGCGACTTGCGGCCGGGCGTCTCGGGTTCCGGCGCGGGCGCGGCGCATTTGCCGCAACCGCTGCCGCAACCCGGCTTCGACCTGCCGAACCACGTGCGCCACGACGCGCGCAGAACGTACCCCGTCGCACACGCGACCACCACACCGACCAGCACGAGTTGAAGGGACGCAGACATTCGCGCTACCCCACAATCAGTCGCCCAATCTGGAACGTGACCAGCGCGCCGACGTACGCCAGTGCGGTCATGTAGGCGAAGGTGAACGCCGGCCACGCCCAACTCCCGGTTTCGCGCTTGATGACGGCGAGGGTCGCGGCGCACTGCGCACACAGCGCGAAGAACACCATGATCGACAGCGCGACCGGCACGCCGTATTTACCGCGGATCGGGTCTTTCTTCCAGTCGTCCTGAACCGCTTTCGTCAGCCCGGCGGCCTTCTCCTTCGCCTCGGCGTCCACCTTCTTGGGGTCACTGAACGCCTTCGTATCGACGGTGCCCACGTCGTAGAGCAGGCCGAACGTGCCGACGATCACCTCGCGCGCGGGGAAACTCGCCATCGCCGCGACGCCGATCTTCCAGTCCCAGCCGAGCGGCCGGACCACCGGCTCCATCGCCAGCCCGACGCGGCCCAGCGCGCTCTGCCGCTTCCACTCGCCGTTCAGCTTGTCCGCCAGCCCCGCGGCCTCTTCGAGCGCCTCCAGTTCCTTCGTCTCGTCCTCCGTCAGCGGCGGCGGCGGTTCGCCTTCGTCCGGCTTCTCCTTGCTCTTCTCGTCCTTCTCTTTGAGCTCCTTCCACCGCTCGTCCTTCTCCTTCGCCGCGCTCTCGGCCTTCTCGATGCGCTGCGGGAACGTGTCGCCGCCCTCCGGGTGGCTCGCGGGGAAGTACAGCAGCGCCCACACCAGGATCATCGC
>SXHE01000602.1 GCA_005773755.1 Planctomycetia bacterium | reverse complement strand
GGCCCCCCTTGATCGCGCCGCCGGCCAGCGCCGCGCTGAACACGTTCGGGTAGTGGTCGCGACCGGCCTGCGCGTTCACCTTCGGCGTACGGCCGAACTCGCCCCACGCCAGCACCATCGTCGTTTCCAGCAGCCCGCGCGTTTCGAGGTCTTCCATCAGCGCGGTGAAGGCCCGGTCCCAGCGCGGCAGGAAGCCGAGCTTGAGCGACTCGAAGCCTTTGACGTGCGTGTCCCACCAGCGCAGATCGACCGTGACGATGCGCGTGCCGGCTTCGACCAGCCGACGTGCCAACAGCATCCGCTGCGCCCAGTTGGGCGCGCCGCACCGGTCCACGGCCTTAGGGTCGAACGCGGGCATGAAGCCGTAGCGCTCGCGCACCTTCGTCGGTTCCTTGTCGAGGTCGAAGGCCTCGCGTGCCGTGGGCGACGTGAGGATGTCCCACGCCCGCTGCTGGAACTTGTCGGCCGCTTCCGCCTGCCCGGTCTTGTCGGCGTCGCGGCGCATCGAGTCGAACCGCTTGAGCAGCCCCTTGCGGTCGTCCACCTGATCGTAGGTGACGCCGTCGGCGAGGTTGAAGTTCGGCAGCTTGAACGGCCCCGGCTGCGCGGGGTCGGCCTGCGTCTCGAACGGCTTGTGCGCCACGCCCAGGTACGCGCTGTTCGCGCCGGGCAGCAGCCGCGGGATCATCACATAGGGCGGCATCGCGGCCGAGAGGTGGCCGAGTTGCTTCGAGACGACCGACCCGATGGACGGGTGGACGTTCGTGTCCGGGTTCGGACCGGAGTTGTAGCCGGTGAAGCAGATCTGGTCGCCGGCGCTGTGCCCGGCGTCGTGGTGATGCAGGCTGCGGACGATGGACCACTTGTCCATGATCTTCGCGGACATCGGCAGCAGGTCGCAAAGCTGAATGCCGGGGACGTTCGTGCGGGTCGCGCCGAACTCGCCCTTCACTTCCGCGGGCGCGTCCGGCTTCGGGTCCCACGTCTCGTGGTGGCTCGGCCCGCCGCGCATCCACAGTAGGATGACGTTGTTCGTCTTGGTGGGCGCGTTGACCACGCGCGGCGATTCCGCGGCGCGCAGCAAGCCGGGAAGCGTCAGCGCGCCCAGCGCGCCGGCTTTCACGAACGCGCGGCGGTTGAGTGTTTGGCGGAACTCGTCGCAGCCGATCCGATTCGCGGGCATGAGAAGGCCCCAGGCGGGAAAAGGACGTCCGGCGGAATCACAGGCAAGTCGAACACTTCTACAGTATCATCGGAACGCCCGCGCCGCCAGCACGAATGGAATTAGGCGGGGCCGCGAACCCCGGAGGCTTTCCCATGCCCTTCAGCGCGATGGAACTGATGATCTGCTGCGCCGCGCGGGAACTCGACGACGGCAAGACCGTCGCCGTCGGGACCGGGCTGCCGTGCGCCGCGGCCATGCTCGCCCAGCGCACCCACGCCCCGAACCTGGTCATCATGTTCGAGGCCGGCGGGGTCGCCCCGCTGCTCCCCACGATGCCGGTCAGCGTCGGCGACAGCACCACGTTCCACAAGGCCGTGCTCGCCACCTCGATGGCCGACGTCATGCAGTTCTGCCAGCGCGGGATGGTCGATTACACGTTCCTGAGCGGCGCGCAGATCGACCCGTTCGGGAACCTGAACTCGACCGTGATCGGCCCGCACGACAAGCCGAAGGTGCGACTCCCCGGTAGCGGCGGGGCGAACGACCTCGCCAGCTTCTGTTGGAAAACGCTGATCGTGATGAAGCACGACGCCAAGAAGTTCGTGGAGAAACTCGACTTCCTGACGACGCCCGGTTACCTGACCGGGCCGGGCGCGCGAGAGGCCGCCGGCCTCCCCGCCAACACCGGCCCGCACCGCGTCATCACTGACCTGTGCGTGTTCGACTTCGCCCCCGACACGAAGCGAATGCGTGTGAAGAGCCTGCACCCCGGCAAAACGCTGGAGCAAGTGAAGGCCGCGACCGGCTTCGCACTGGACGCGTGCGACCCGCTCGGCACGACCGTCGAGCCGAACGACGAGCAACTGCGGATACTGAGGACGGAGGTCGATCCGGGGAAGTACATTTTGGGAAGGGCTGGGTGATTGATCGAAACGAGCCGGAAGCGTGAGCGACGGACAACGCGATCCGTCGCTCACGCTTCCGGCTCGTTGATGTTGCCACGCCTCAGCCGATCACGAGCCGCTCGCCGAACCGCTCGCGTAGGGGCGTGAAGTCGCCCTCGTACACGAAACTCAGTGTTATGTTGTCGAGTTCAGCGAGGTGTCGTGATTCGGCGAATACATGGATCGCGTGCGGTGTGAAGTCGAACATCGATAGATGAAGACGATGCAGTTGCACCACTTGCGGGCAGTGAGCGATCGCGGTGAGCGCCGGCGTGTGGTCGTAATCGCTTTCGAATAACAAACCGGTCGGGTGGGCCTGAAGTTCCAACTCAATCCATTGCGGATTCCAGGGTCGGTTGGCAAAGTCTCGAACAGACGAGTTGTGGAGTTCGTGCAGTGACAGGCACCTCAGCCACGGCAAACGCGCGAATGCCTCGTACCGCTCCAGCATCAGTTCGCCGGTAGTATCAAGGTATTCAGGAAACCCCCTCCTGAACTCCCACCGCGCGTCGGGGAACTGCGGCAACCCCGCGAGCCACTTCGCGCGGTTGCGCTCCTCCAACTCCGCGGCGCGGTCTTCGGCGGCTTCTTCGGCGGTCGGGTCGCACTGGATGCGGATGAACTCCGCGCGGTCCGGCTGGCCGTTCTCTTGCAGCCAGTCGGCGTACATCAGTCGCGGGGTGTCCTCGTCCGGGTGCGCGAGGATCGCGGCCAGAAGTGCGGCATCGTCGCTCATCGGTCGTCGCGGGCCGGGGTGTAGCGCGCGCGGGTGATGACCGCCGTGCGCGATTCGTCGTGAACCTCGAACTCGATTGTGAGCGGCGTCTCGACAACGATCCGCCCGTGCCCGGAGCGCGACTCGCCGGCGTTCGCCGCGTCGCTTTCCAGTGCGAGATCGACGCGCGCCATCGCCTGGGTGATCGCCGCGCTCGCGGGCGTTCCCCAAACCGCTGCGACGAACCGAGCCAACTGGTTGAGTGGGCCGTCCAGCCAGATGACGGTCCAGTTCATTTCGCACCGGTCGCGATCTGTTCAGCCGTCTTGAGGACGTAGGCGATGGCCTCGGCCGTGGTCTTGCCGTTGGTGCCGTCCCACTTGCGGACGACGCCCTTCGCGGCTTCTTCCGCTTCTTCCAGGGCGAACGCGAGCTTTGCCTCGTTGTAAAGCATCCGCAGGTACTCGTCTTCCGGGATGCACCGGCCGACGGTCTTGCCGCTGGCGTCGCGCAGTTCGACGTGCTGGGTCAGGCCGTTCAGTTTGGCCTTCAGGTCGTCGTCGAGGATAACCGTGCTCATAACGGGCCTCCGCGGGGTGAGGTGCATTCTACCGCGGAGGGGCTGCGATTGGAATTGCGCTCGCGGCTACAGGTTGTTCGGGTCGTACACCTGATTGTCGTTGCGGGTGCAGGCGCGGGTCCAGGTGGTGAGGTTCACCGAGTAACGCAGGTAGCGCACGGAGCCGTCACAGAACACGGCGCTGAAGCCGGTGGAGTGCGCGGAGCCGAAGCCCTGCGACGGGGTCGCGTCGTTCGCGAGGCCGAAGTCCTGGGCCGGTTGCAGCGTGCCGATGCGGTACACTTCCCAGTCGCCGTTCCAACCCGGCGTGCAGTACGCCTCGTTGTCGTCGGTACTCGTGCCGAACGCCAGCCGGTTCATCCGCTTCTCGGCGATCAGCACCGTGCAGTGCGTGCCGTCGGTGATGTCCGCCATGCGGATACCGCCCAGCGGGGTGTGCATCAGTGCGCCGTTGGCACCTTTGGAATCGCTGCCGGCGTTGCCCGCGTAGTCGATCTTCGCGGTCCCGTTCACCAGCGCCGCTGGGCGGCGCGTGGGGCAGTGGTACACCTTCACCGGCGTGGTGCGCACGGTCGTGCTGTTGGTGTTCTTGTGCAGATTGTCCTGCTCGATGTACGGCAGGATGTTGTACGCCCAGCTCCAGCTCTGCTCGCGGCCGGCGGGCGTGGTCTGCGCGAGATCGGCCTGCGACCCGCCGCTGTAGGGCACCTGTACGCCGCCGTAGGGGAACCGCCCGATGGCGTCGTGGTGGTTGTGGACCGCCAGCCCCATCTGCTTCAGGTTGTTCGTGCAGTTGATGCGGGCCGCGGCCTCGCGCACCTTCTGAACGGCCGGCAACAGCAAGCCAATGAGGATCGCGATGATCGCGATCACGACGAGTAGCTCGATCAGCGTGAAGCCACGCGGACCGGAGCGCGTTCGGGACATGGCGCAGCCCTGCCCGCCGATAATGGAAATGGCTCCGGCGGCGCGGCGGGGCGCGTGCCGGAAGAACACAACCAACGTGTTGAACGAATGAACCGCGAGTCGAGAATCGACAAGGACAGTAGTAATCGAAAGGATGGCAGAACGTCAAGAATAAAATGAGCGAGAAATGAGGCGAACCCGAAGGTGTTACAAATCGGCTCGTCGCGCCGGGCGCGACCTCACTTCTTGTCGGGCGAAACCAGCTTCAACCCGATCAGGCAACCGATGAGACCGGTGAGGAACACCAACCGCCAGACGGTGGCTGGGTCTTTGAACCAGATGATGCCGATGACCGTGGTACCGAACGCCCCGATCCCGGTCCACACCGCGTAGGCGGTGCCCAGCGGGATCTTCTGTGCCGCCAGCGTGAGCAGTCCGAAACTGACGATGGATAGCAGCACGAATGCGACCGCCCAGCCGGGCTTCTTCAACCCGTCGGACAGCGCCAGACAGGTCGTGAACCCGCACTCGAAGCACCCGGCGAGAAGGAGGTAGAGCCAGTGCATGGGTGCATGGGTGAAGGGGTGAAGGGGTGAAGGGGTGAAGGGGTGAAGGAGACAACCGCGCCTGTCTTCTTCACTCCTCACTCCCGCTAGGCCGCGACCAACGAGGCGAGCGCTTCCGCGCCGGGCAAGTCGGCGGTCTCCTGAAGCGCCGCGAGCGCACCGAGCAGGCCGTCGATCTGTTCGGGGGCGTGGTTCGCGTTCACCTGCATCCGCAGCACGCCCGCGCCGTGCGGGACCGCGGGGAACACCACCGACTGAACGTAATAGCCGCGCTCGTACAGGAACCGCCCGGCCTTCAGCGTGGCCTCTTCCGCGCCGACCAGCACAGACACGATAGGCACCGACCCGCCCATGACCGCGAGGCCCGACTGCCGCGCGCCGTCGGTGAGCTGGCGCACGTTCGCGTCGAGCCGCGCCCGCAGCGCCGGGTACTCGTCGGACGCGAGGATGTCCACGACGGTACACACCGCTTCGAGGTACGGGGGCGGCACCGGGCCGCCGAAGATGATCGAGTTGGACCGCAGCTTGAGCACGTTGATCGCGTCCTGTTTGCCGGCCACGAACCCGCCCAGGCACGAGAACCCCTTCGAGAGCGAGCCGACGGTGAGCACGTTGTTGTAATCGCCCAGCGCTTCGAGCACGGTGCCGCGGCCGTGCGCGCCGAGCACGCCGGTGGCGTGCGCGTCGTCCACGTAAAGCGCCGCGGAGTGCTCGCGGGCGATCTGCCGGAACTCGGTCAGCGGCGGGAGCACGCCGCTCATGCTGTACACGCCGTCGATCGCGATCACCGCGTGCCGGTACGGTTTGAGCGCGCGCAGGGTGTCCGCGAGCGCGTTGGGGTCGTTGTGCGCGAACTTCGCGGTGCGCACCCCGCGGGCCTTCGCGAGTTTCAGCCCCTCGTCGATGGAGTTGTGCGCGAACTGGTCCGCAACCACCACGTCGCGCCGGGTCGCGAGGCCGGGGATCGCGCCGACGTTCACCAGCGTGACCGACGGGTAGATCAGCGTCGCCTCGGTGCCGAGCCACTCCGCGAGTTTCCGCTCGGCCCGGACGTGCGGTTCGACGCACGTGAACGCCCGCGAACTGCCGTTGTGCGTGCCCCACGTGCGCACGCCGCGCTCGAGCGCGGACTTCACGCGCTCGTCCTGATCGAACCCCAGGAAGCTGTCGGAGCCGAAGTTGGTGATCCACCGGCCGCCAAGTTTGATCGCGCGGTCCGGTCCGACCGCCTCGACCATCTGATCCTTCATCAGCAGGTCGGGGTAGTCGTCGAACAAACGGCGGAAGAACCGGGTCATGCCGGTGTTCGCGAGCGAACCGATGAGCCGATCCAGGGGCGCGACCATGTATGAACCTCGGCACCGAACGGCAGGCACAGGGAGTATCGGCCGTGCGTGCCGGGCGGGTTGAATCGTGTGGGTAATTTCCGCGGGCGATGCGGGTCACAAAGCTTATGAGCAAGATGCGCCGCCTTGCGCCGGAAGGCTGGGCAATCTGAGCCGAATAATCACGAGAAAAGGCCGAAAGATCGGGCTGTAGCGGCGGTATCGGTCGGCCGGTTCGCGCGCCGCCTCGACCGGTGACAACGCAGTGCCACCGGCCCGCGAACGCATCGCCCCGAAGGTGCGGCGGCGAAGAATTGTATCGACACGCGGTGCCCGAATGTGACCGCCCGGACCGAGCGGCCTGTGGCTCGACTTCGGTGCTTTACTCGCGCGTTCGTCGCGTGTACGCTGTTCACCTATTGCCACACCGACGTTCGACTTTGGTGGAACCGGCCCATGCCCCTCTCTTGGAACGAAATCCGCAACAACGCCATCGGGTTCTCGAAGGAGTGGGCCGGGGAGACGCGCGAGGAGGCCGAGGCCAAAACCTTCTGGGACGAGTTCTTCAAGGTGTTCGGCATCAAGCGCCGCATCATCGCCAGCTTCGAGGAGCCGGTAAAAAAACTCTCCGGCACCTGGGGCTTCATCGACTTGTTCTGGAAGGGCACGCTGCTCGTCGAACACAAGAGTCTTGGTAAGTCGCTGGACAAGGCGCACACGCAGGCGATGGAGTACATTCAGGCGCTCAAGAACGAGGGCCGCGACAACGAGATTCCGCGCTACGTCGTCGTCAGTGACTTCGCCAAGATCGCCCTGCACGACCTCGACGACGACACGACGGTTC